>DATDHP010000069.1:0-25161 GCA_036521515.1 Vicinamibacterales bacterium | reverse complement strand
CGTTCCGACGATGCCGGATGCGGTGAGCTGATCCGGTGGAAACAGATTGTCCGGTGTGAACCGGCCAATCACCCATTCCCAGTGCACGACGGCGAATGGTTCGCCCCGGTCCTCTTCGCCGGGCCGCCCCGTGCGGTTGATATTCCATCCTCGACAGAACCAGTGGCCGATCGGCTCCGCTGACGAAGGATCCCAGTCGAACACTTCAGCGGGGATCGTGCCGCGACGATACACGTTGCCCTCCACGACGAACGTCGTACCGCGCTGGTTCAAGGGATCGACAGGGTCCGCTCCAGGCGCCAGAATCATCGTGAACGTGTTGCCGAGACAGGCCACTTCGAACACGACTCTGCGGCGGTCGCGGCGGTCGCTCGCCTCTGCGTCGGATGGGAGCGCTGCCAGGGTCGCCGCGGCCCCCACCGAACCAAAGAGGGTTCGCGTGAGAAGTTGCCGGCGGTCCAGGTTCGCCATCAGTGGATCCAAGGCGTTCACTGTCATGACAGTCCTCCTCTCAAGTGGGCCAACAGAATCTCCGCCGCAGCCGCGCTGAAGGTGCGGTGCCCCGAGACGTACTCGCCAAAGGGCGGCATGAGAAAGGGCGTCCACGCTGATACGGCATCCGGTCCTTGGCGTCGATAGTCCGTGTCCCTGACGCTGTGGCTTCCCTATGGTCCTAAGCGGAAAATGTGGGCGGGTACTAGAATGGAAGCGTGGCCAGGGCGGGTGCCGGTGAGGTGACGATGCTGTTGCGGGCCTGGCATGGAGGCGACGAGGACGCCTACCGGCAGGTGTCTTCAATCCTGTACCGGGAACTGCGCCAGGAGGCGGCGCGCCGCATGCGCGGAGCGCCGCCCGGCAACTCGCTCCAGACGACCGCACTGGTGCACGAGACCTTCATGCGACTCGCCACGGCCCATCAGGTCGATTGGCAGGACCGGAAGCATTTCCTGGCAATCGCCGCCCGGACGATGCGGCGGCTTCTCATCGATCTCATTCGCGAGCAGGCAGCGGCGAAGCGCGGTTCACGAGCCGAGCACGTGCCGTTGGACTCCGCCGTGGCCGCTGGCGGTCCGCCTCCCTTGGACTTGATCGCGCTCGACCAGGCCTTGGAGAATCTCGCTGCGCTCGACGCGCGCAAGGTGCAAGTGATTGAGCTCAAGTTCTTTGCCGGGCTCACGGTCGAAGAGACCGCCGAGGTCCTCAACATCTCGCCCGACACGGTGGCCCGCGACTGGCGCATGGCGCGCACCTGGTTGCTGAGGGAACTCAGCACAGCGCGAGCATGAAGCCGGGGCCCGGGCTCCGGACTTCCGGCTCCATCTCAGACGCGGCGATCTTCCGCCTGAAGGCGGAAGCCACGGCAAACAGATTGTGGCTTCCGGCTTCAGCCGGAAGGATCATCAACGGACTGCAAGCGACTGCAGATACCGAGCAACGAGCGCCTGTTGCGGACCTTTGTAGGCGGATGCGTAGCGCTTGATCTTCGCCCGGTCGGCCTCGGGCAGCAGCAGCTTGGCAGCCGTCGTCGCCTCGTACGTGGAGTAGATGACGGCAAACAGCGCGTCCTGGTCGGTCGCGTTCCGCGAGAGGTAGCGGTCGAGCACCGGAACGGCGTCCGCGTAGCGGCCGAGGACCACGTAGGCGAGGCCGAGACGCCGTGCGATCTGATCGTCGTTCGGCGTCCGGTCGTAGGCGGGCTTGAGCACGTCCACGACCGATTGCGGCTGGCCGTCGCGGAAGCGCGCGTCCGCAAGCATCGCATATGCAGCAGACGGCCGCGGCTCGGAGCCGAGCGCCAGCTGCCATACACCCGCCGCTTCGCGGTCGCGGCCGGCTTCGGCGTACGCCGCGCCGAGGAAGAAGCTGGCGGGGAAGAACTCGCGCCGAGGTCCGGCAGCCAGGTCCAGCTGAACGGCGGCCTGCTGAAGCTGGCCCTTCATATAGAGCTCCAGCCCCCGCATGAACTGAGCGACGGTCTGGTCACCTGCGGTCAGCGCCTCGAGCGCGGCGGCGCCATAGCGTCCGGCTCGCGCTTCGGTCAGCGCGTCCTTGACGGCGGGTCCGCGTGCCGCGATGGTGTCGAGCATGCCGCTGACGACCGCGGGTGCGACCACCGCGCTCCTCTCGAACCGCGCGATGTCGCCCAGCTTGACCGGGCCGGTGTTGACGATCGCGCCCGCCCGCAACGTGCCCAGCACGAACGGCCTGATCAGCACGCCAGCCGGCTTGCCGTCGTACGCGATCTTCGCGCGCGCGACGTAGCGGCCCGGCGGCAGCACCGCCGCTTCGACAGCCGCCTGCGCGACCCGCCGCGGTGCCTGCGCGTCGCCCACCAGCGTGGCGGGCGAACTGGCGAGTGGAGGCCCATCCTGATCTGACGCGATCTCGAACGTGACCTGCGCCTTGCCGAGCGTGGCCGGTGCGCTCGAGTACAGCTCGATGAACGCCGCGAGCGCCCCGTTGTCGACGTGCGGCTCGACGCCTGGCCTCACCGTTACCCCCGACTCGGGCATGTTGCCCACGAAGAGGTCGCCGAACGCAAACAGCTCACCAGCCAGCTGCCACGCATTCACCGCGTGGACCACGCTCCCGCGGCGGCCGTCGGAATCGACCGCGGCGAGGCGGAGCTGGTAGATGCCGGGATCGACCACGACCGAGCTGATGTACTCGAGCGCGGCGGTCGCGCGCCCATCTGCCGGCGTCAACGTCCTCCGCTCGCTGAAGGCGCCGACCACCTCCCCGTCGCGATCGACCAGCGCGTATCCGAGCGTGTATGGCGCCGGCTTGGAACCGGCGGTGCCCACTTCAGCGGCGACCATGAGCCGCACCTTGCCGCTGCCGGAATCCTGCGTGACGAACGTGGTCGCACGAATCGGCAACTCCGCCACGGCAAACGGCGAACGCAGCGCGTCAGCCAGGTTGTCTTCCGGGGTCCTGCGCGCCTCCGCGGCGGAAGACAGCACGAACGCCCGCCGCGAGTGCAGCGTCACGGCGCGCCGGCGGACCTCGACGTCGATGCGGTGGCGCTTGCCGTCGCGGTCGCCCGCCGCCTCCTCGACGCCGAGGAGGTAGAACGCGGACGTCTGCGACGCGATGCGCTCGAAGATGCTGTCACCGGTCCCGATCACGTTGAACAGCGTGCCGCGCGTGGAGGCGGCGAGGTCGGCCATGCCCGACGTTTCCAGCTGGCGGTCCTCCCTGCCCGTGGGCGGGGCAACGGCCTGCGTCGCGTCGGCGAATGGCACGTCCATCAAGAGGACATTGATCGTGACGCGGCCCAGCCCTGCCAGCCGGACGATGTCGTTGAGCTCGCTGGGGTCGTCGAGGACCAGCCCCTCCGACATCAGCACCAGCGTCTTCGGCCCGTCGATGCGTGCGAGGTCCTCGAGCACGCCGCGCAGGGCACGCAGCGAGGCTTCGCGGTCGTCCCGCACGCGCGCGACCATCTGCGAGGTCTCGACCACCACTTCACGCCCGCACTCGTCGAGCGCCTGCCCGCGCAGGCCCCGGCATTCGCGCGAGATGACGATGAACAGCACGCGATCGTCGGCGCGCTCCGAGATGTCGATCGCCTCGGAGAGCCCGATGTTGAACTTCGACATGAAGCGGAGCTGCGTGCCGACGACCGACTGCATCGCGCGCTTGACGCGCAGGCGATCGTCGGTGAAGTCCACGACCGGTCCCGGCGCGGGGTAGGCCACGAAGCCGACGCGATCCGCCGGGCTCAGCGAGTCGACGAACCGTGCCGCGGCCTGCAGGACGCCGCGGGCCGAGCCCGTGCGGACGTGCAGCTGGTCCACGGCGAGCATGATCATCCGCCCGTTGGGCGGTGTCTGGTTGGTCGTGAAGACCGGGTCGAACGGGTCGGCACGCTGCCGGCGCGCCGACTCCACGTCGATCTTGATGAGCTCCGCCGAGATCACGCGCCGCTCGGCCCCGTCGATCTTGACGACGAAATCGGGCGCGAGCAGATCCTCGACGGGACGGCCGCGGTTGTCGGTGACCGACACGTCAACGGCGATGACGTCGACGCCGGTGCGGAAGGTCGGAGTCGGGTCCTGGGCTTGTGCCTGCTGGGGCTGTGCCTGCTGGGGCTGTGCCTGCTGAGGCTGGGGCTGCTGGGGCTGACTCTGCTGACCCTGGCCGCTGAGCGAGGTCGAGAGCGCAACGCAGCCCAGAACGAGGACGAATCTCCGCATGGCTCACTCCAGCGCCCGGCCGCGCGTCTCTGGAATCCAGATCCAGCACACCGCAGCGAGCGCGAACGCAACCGAGGCCGTCGTGAACGCCGCGCCGAACCCGCGCGTCGCCGCCAGCGAGCCGACCGCGAACGGCGCGACCGCACTGGCGATCCGTCCAATGTTGTACGTGAACCCCTGCGCGGTTGCCCTGATCGACGTCGGATACATCTCGGCGGTCACCGCGCCGAAGCCGCTGAAGTACCCCGTGCCGAAGAACGCGACGAGCGGACCGAGCCCGAGCAGCAGGCGAGGGTCACGCGTCGTTCCATACGCCAGGACGAGCAGCGCCGCGCCTGCCAAGTATGCGACATACGTGCGCTTCCTGCCCAGTGCATCGCTGATGAATCCGAACGTGACGTAGCCGAGCCACATCCCCGTCTGCATCGCGAGGACGAGGCCGGCCATGGCGCCGGTGCTCAACCCGATGCCGCCCCGCTCCGGCGCGAGCGAAAGGTAGGCCGGAATCCACAGGTTGAACCCCCACCACGCGAACATCGTGCAGGCGTTCATGAGGGTGACCATCAGCGTCAGCCGGCCGATCGGACCGCGAAAGAGGTCCTGGAACCGCACCCGCACGCCGGCGGACCGCTCGCGCGTCTTCCGCCACATCTCGGGCTCCGGCACGCTCCGGCGGATCCACAGCGTGAGGAGCGCCGGCGCGATGCCGACGAAGAACACGGCGCGCCAGCCCCAGCGCGGCAGGACCAGCGCCGTCACGATGGCGGCGAGCGCGTAGCCGATGGCCCAGGTGCTCTGCATCAGCCCGAGCGCCTTGCCGCGATGCCGATCGGGCCACGTTTCCGACACGAGCGCGGCGCCGCTGGCCCACTCTCCGCCCATGCCGATGCCGAGGCAAACGCGAAACACGGCAAGCTGGGCCACTGACTGCGCGAACCCGCAGGCCGCCGTGAACACCGAATAGATCAGCACGCTCCAGATGAGGGCGCGGGTGCGGCCGTAGCGATCGGCGATGATGCCGAAGACGATTCCGCCGCCCGCGGACGCCACGAGCGTCAGCGAACCGAGGAGACCGGCCGTCCCGGTGCTCATCCCCAGCTCGCCGATGAGCGCCGCGAGCACCAGCGCGTAGAGCATCACGTCGAAGCTGTCGAGCATCCAGCCGAGGCCGGCGGCCACCAGCGCCCGGCGCGCCTCTGGCGACGCGTCGGCCCAGAACGCGAGTACTCCCGGTCGCTTCAGGCCGGTGGCAGGGTCGCCGACGAGGCCGGTTTTCATGATCGATGAATTCGCGGGCACGAGGCGTGATTATACGAGGAATCCCCAGGCGAGCCGGCCAGAGGATGGCATCACGGCCCGCTGACACTTTCGCGGTACACTGAGCGCAGATGGCGACCGGACGCGCGCTGAGCATCGACGATCGTATTCATGTCCCCGAGTCGGTATTCGAGCTCGACGGGTATCGGGCGTGGGTCAAGTCGGACGTCTGTCCGGAAGGCGTGCGAACGACCTGTGTCGGCGGCGAGGTGTTGATCGACATGAGTCCCGAGGCGCTCGAGCGTCACAACAAGGTCAAGACGGCGGTGACCCTCGGGATCGCGCTTTTCGTCCAGGATCGAGATCTCGGCGAGGTGTACTCCGATCGCACGCTGGTCACGCACGAGGCTGCGGGCCTGAGCGTCGAACCCGACCTGACCTTCGTCTCCTGGAGCTCGTTCGAACAGCAGCTGGTACGACGTGTCGAGAAGGCTGGCGCGCCGCTGGACTATCTCGAACTCGTCGGCAGTCCGGACGTCGTCGTGGAAATCGTCAGCGACGCCTCGGTCAGAAAAGACAAAACACTCCTCCGTGACGCGCACGCGCGGAGTGGAGCCCGCGAGTACTGGCTCATCGACGCACGAGGGAGCGACCTCGAGCTCGAGATCCTCCGCAACGAGCATCGAACCTTTCGGGATCCCACTCATCGGGTCGGCCCGCAGGAGAGTCAAGTCCTGGAAGGACGCTGGACGCTCACGCGCAGCACCAACCGCCTCGGTCACTTCGCTTACCGTCTCACGCACGCGGCAGAATAAGTGAGGCCGCCGCTCACGAGGCCGATTCTCATGCGTCGAACACTATCATTCCTGCTCCTGTTGATCACGGCGACCATCGGCCTCGCCGGCCAGTCCGAGCGGCCGGCGTTCGACCGGAAAGCGTTCGAGATTGCGCACCGCTCCTTCGTGCTCGAAAACGGGTTGACCCTCGTCGTCCACGAGGACCATTCCGTCCCCGTCGTCGCGGTGAACCTCTGGTACCACGTCGGATCGAGGAACGAGAAGCGCGGCAGGACCGGCTTCGCGCACCTCTTCGAACACTTCTTCTTCAACGGCTCGGAGCACTATCCGAAGGGGTTCCGCGAGGCGATGGACGATCTCGGCGCGAACAACCGCAACGGCACGACGAACGAAGACCGGACGAACTTCTTCGAGGACGTGCCGGTGTCGGCGCTCGAGCGCACGTTGTACCTGGAAGCCGATCGCATGGGGTTCCTCGCCGCGCAGATCAACGACGCCTTGCTCGAGCGCGAGCGCGGCGTCGTCCAGAACGAGAAGCGGCAGGGTGAGAACCAGCCGTACGGCCGCGTGTTCGACACGATCGTCGAGCGCATGTTCCCGGCGTCGCATCCCTACAGCTGGCCGACCATCGGCAGCATGGACGACCTCAACGCCGCCAGGCTGCAGGACGTGAAGGACTGGTACGCGGCGTACTACGGGCCGAACAACTGCGTGCTCTCGCTGGCCGGCGACATCACGCCGGAGCGCGCGCTGGAGCTCGTGAAGAAGTACTTCGGCGGCATTCCGCCCGGGCCGCCGGTCGATCGGCTGGAGCGGTGGGTCCCGCGCCTGGACGCGAACGTGCGCGACCAGATGCAGGACCGCGTGCCGCAGGCGCGCGTGCATCGCGTGTATCACGCGCCGCCGTGGCGCGATCCGGAGGTGCAGCGCCTCGAACTGCTCGCCGGCGTCCTGAGCGGCTCGCGCAGCGCCCGCCTCGACCGCCAGCTCGTGTACGAGCAGGAGCTGGCGACGGCGGTGAGCGCGGACGTTTATCCAAGCGAGCTGGCGAGCCTGCTGGTCCTCACCGCCACGGTGCGGCCGGGCGTCGATCCCGCGACCGTGGAGCAGCGCATGGATCGCGTCACGGGCGAGCTCCTGCAGCAGGGGCTGACCGATGCGGAGGTGCAGCGCGCCCGCAGCCGCATCCTCGCGAACGTCGCGCGCGGCGCGGAGCGGCTGGGCGGATTCGGCGGGCGCTCCGACATCCTCGCGCAGAGCATGACGTTCGACGGACGCGCCGACGCCTACCTCGATCGGCTCGAACGCCTCGGCACCGCAACGGCGACCGAGGTGCGCGACACGGGCCGCAAGTGGGTCGACGCGCCGCACTACACGCTCGTGGTCTCGCCGTTTCCGGCGCTGGCGCCCGGACAAACCGCCGTCGATCGCACGGTGCTGCCGCCGCTCGGCGAGCCTCCCGACGTCGCCTTCCCCGCCGTGCAGCGCGCCAGGCTCGCCAACGGGCTGAACGTGGTCCTGGTCGAGCGCCACTCGCTGCCGCTCGTCAACGTCTCGCTGGCCGTCGACGCCGGCTATGCCGCGGATTCCGCCGACAAGGCCGGCGCCGCATCGCTCGCGCTCGACCTCCTCGACGACGGGACGACGACCCGCGATACGTTCCGGATCGTCGACGAGCTCGACGCGCTCGGGGCGCGCATCACGACGGCGAGCTCGCTCGACCTGTCATTCGTTCGCCTGCAGGCGCTGGCGCGCGGCCTCCAGCCGTCGCTCGCGCTGTTCGCGGACGTCATCCTGAACCCGTCGTTCCCGCAGGACATGGTCGATCTCGCCAGGCGGCGCCGGCTCGCGCAGATCGCGCAGGAGAAGGCGAACCCGGTCCCGGCGGCGATGCGAGTGGTCCCGGCGCTTCTGTTCGGCCCCGAGCACGCGTACGGCAACCCGATCACCGGCTCGGGCCACGAGCGCACGGTCTCGGCGCTTACGCGCGACGACCTGGTGAAATGGCATCGCGACTGGTTCCATCCCGGCCACGCCACCGTGATCGTCAGCGGCGACACGACGATGAGCGCGCTGCTGCCGGAGCTCGAGCGCGCGTTCAGCGGATGGAAGCCGGGACAGGCGCCGGCCAAGAAGATCCAGCCGGTCCCGGCGACCTCCGGCAAGCGCGTGTATCTCATGGATCGCCCCGGCGCGCCGCAGTCCGTCATCGTGGCCGCGCACGTGTCCGAGCCGGGCGGCCACGCCGAGGACCTGGCGATCGAGACCGTCATGCGCAACTTCGGCGGCATGGCCACGTCGCGCCTGAATCGCAACCTGCGGCTGGACAAGCACTGGAGCTACGGCACGACGGCGCTGCTGCAGGACGCCCGCGGGCAGCGGCCGTTCATCGTCATCGCACCGGTGCAGACCGACAAAACCAAGGAATCGATCGTCGAGGTGATGCAGGAGCTCGACGGCATCGCCGGCGCGCGGCCGATCCGCGGCGAAGAGTTCGAGAGCATCATGCGCACGCAGACGCTGGGGCTGCCCGGCCGCTGGGCGACGCTGGCGGCGCTCGAGAGCGCGGCGATCCAGATCGTCAACTACCGTTATCCGGACGACTACTTCTCGACGTATGCGCGCCGCGTCCGCGCGCTCGGCGAGCCGGCGCTCGCGGGAGCGGCGAAGAAGTTCATCAGGCCGCCGGAAGTGATCTGGATCGTCGTCGGCGACCTCGCGCAGGTCGAGAAAGGCGTGCGCGAGCTGAACCTCGGCGAGGTGACGCGTCTCGACGCGGACGGGCGGCCGACGGCCACGAACTAATCACTGGCCGTCGTTCACGCTTCCGGGTTCTCGCTTCTCGGTTCGTGTTCAGGGTTTCGGCGGTTCAGTTCTGGGTTCTCGGTTCGTGTTCAGGTTCAGAGTTCAGTTCGCGGTTCTTGGTTCGTGTTCGAGGTTCGGGGGACACGCTCGCATCGCCCGGTTGTTCGAGCGCCGCCACACATCCGACCACGAACTGACGACAGCCACTGTCACGGGCCGCGAGACACGGAGGCACGGAGATCGGTCCGTTTGCCGTTCTCGGTTCTCTTCTCGGTTCGTGTTCGTGGTTTCGGGGGCACGCTCGCGCCGCCTGGTTGTTCGAGCGCGGCCACGCTCGAACTCTGAACCATGAACCGCGAACCCCGAACCGAGAACTGAACCGCGAACCCAGAACACGAACTGAGAAGCGAGAACTCAGAAGGGCGAACGATTAGATTCCGTAGGCCTCCGGATCCCACGTCAACCCGAGCTCCGACGGCGGCGCCATGTAGCCGGCGAGCGCGGAGGCGGCGACGATCGCCGGGCTGGCGAGATACCCCTCGCCGCCGACGCCCATGCGGTTCTGCCAGTTGCGGTTGAACGAGGTAATCGCCCGTTGACCGGCGCTCAGGGCGTCGGGGCCCTGGCCGAAGCAGGGGCCGCACCATGACTGGCGGATCTGCCCGCCGATCGATCGGAACACGCCGGCGATCGATTCCCCCCCGAGCCGGGGGTCGGGACGCTCGATCTGGCTGCCCACGCCTCCGGACCCCGGAAACACGACGAACTCGCGTGTCGCCCTGGTGAGGCCCGCCTTGCGCGCGTGGTAGAGGACGAGCGCCGCCTGCAGCAGGTCGTCGTAGCTGCCGTTGGTGCACGACCCGATCAGCGCCTTGTCGAACTGGATCCGCTCGCGTGCGACCTCCTCCGCCGGGAACGCATTGCCCGGGCTGAAGGGCTTCGCGATCATCGGCGCCACACCGGAGAGTGACAGCTCCTCGTCTATCTCGTAACGTGCCTCGACGCCTGGCGCGATGCGCGGATATGGCATCTCGGTAATCCCTTTCCGCGCATACCACGCATACGTGATGTCGTCGGCGGCGAAGATGCCGTTGAGCGCCTCCGCCTCGGCCATCATGTTCGCGATGGTGTTGCGATACGCGATCGGCAATTGCCGCTGGCGATCGACGAACTCGACCGACATGCCCTGCGACTGCTGCGCGCCCCAGCGCCGCAACAGCTCGAGAACGATGTCCTTGCCCGCGACCCAGGGCTGGAGCGCACCAGTGAAGACGACGCGGCGCGCCTTCGCCAACGTGAAGTAGATGTAGCCGGTGGACCAGCCGAAGCCGAGCGTCGTCGACCCGACGCCCATGCCGACCGCCCCGTACGCGCCGTAGGCACGGCTGTGCGAGTCGGCGCCCGGGATGAACTGCCCGGGCATCACCAGTCCCTGCTCGGGAAAGTAGAAGTGAAAAATCCCGTCGCCGGGCGTCGCGTAGTACGGCTTCACCAGCCCCTGCGCCTTGGCGAACGCCCGCCCAATCCCCGTCTGCTTGTCATCGTCGTCCCGGCCGGTGAACACGAAGTGATCGTTGGCGATGGCCGCCTGGCGCGGGTAGATCGCGTCGCCGCCGGTGATCTGGTTGAACGTGTGGATCGCGAATGGCGCCGTGCCGTCCGAGGCCGGCAGCAGGTCGGCGTACACGCGCAAGGTGTCGCCGGGTGCGAGCTCCCGCCGCTCCTTGTCGACGCGATGGGCCCACACGATCTGCTCGGTCGTCGTCATCCGCCGCGCGAGCGCCTCGTCGGGGAAGACGATCTCCGGTTGACGGTCGACCGAAGCGCGAAACTCGCGCCGGCCGACGGAGAAGATGCCGCCGCTCCGTCGAATCTCGTCTTCCTTCGGGGTCAGCGGAAGGGGATCGTAGGCCTTGCCCTGCGTGACGTTCTCGACGCGGCGCGAGGCAGGGTCGAAGGTGAACTCGTCGCCGTCGCGCGCGTCGGCCACCGCCTCGGGGCTCTGCACGACGTGCAGCCCGAGGTTGAGGGCGTTGCGCCGGAAGATGTCCCCCATGTTGTGGCCGCACACGATCACCATCTCGAGGCCGGCTTCCTCGGCGATCGCCTTCAGCCCGGCGGGGCTCATCTCGCGCGACGAGCCGATGGCGAAGCGGTCGCCGGCGATGACGAACGTCTCGCCGCGGTGCACGCGTGCGCGGAAGTCGGGCATCAGGTAGCGGAATGCGCCGGCCTTCCACCGTTCGTCGAGCGTGTCGAGGCTTTCCGAGACGCAGTCGGCGGCCGGCGTGATCTGGTCCGTGTCGATGGCGTCGAGTTTTCGGCCAAATCTGGTGCCGGCGAGCTTCGGGTCCCAGAAAATAAGGGCGCGTCCGCGGAGGGGCCCCGTGGTGGAGGCGCCGCGCGGATGCGTCGCCCGCGCCTCCTGCACGTTTTCGGGCGTACGGCCGTGCTTCAAGATTGCGGATCTGACCGTATGCATTCAAGCCATGTTACAGGTCAGCCCTGCAAATGAACCCCGAAAACGCCGGTTTCTGTTCGGGGGAGGGCCGGCATTCGTTCTGCACAAGTACGGCCAAGCAGGGACGGAGTAACTCAGCCGTGTGACAGGACGGTGATATCATGCTCGTCCCTCGTTCGACGTTGACGGAAGATTGGCTCAGCCCCTATGGAATCGCCTCGTGACCTCGCCGTAGCCGAACGGCAGGAGCGTTCCGACCGCCGCACTCCCCGCAACGCGCGCAAGACTCCGCCCGCGGCGCCCGTGCCGCTGCGTGTCCTGCCGCCCCGGGAAATCGACCCGTCGGACCTGAAGAACCCGGCGCTCTACATCAACCGCGAGCTCAGCTGGCTCGAGTTCAACGAGCGCGTGCTGGCGCAGGCGCTCGACCCGACGCACCCGCTGCTCGAGCGCGTCAAGTTCCTCTCGATCGTCGCCACCAATCTCGACGAGTTCTTCATGATCCGCGTGTCGACCACGCACAAGAAGCTGCGCGAGGGGATCGAAGAGGTGGCCTCCGACGGCTACAACACGCAGCAGCGGCTCGAAGCGATGCGGGTGCGCGCGCTGCGCATGCTGCAGGACCAGTCGGCGTGCTGGAACGAGCTGCGCGCCCTGCTCGAGGCCGAGAACATCTGGCTCCTCGAAGCGGACCAATGGACCGCGGAGATCCGCGAGTACCTCGCCGCGCATTTTTCGAAGGAGATCTGCCCCGTGCTGACGCCGCTGGCGTTCGACCCGGGACACCCGTTCCCGTACATTTCGAACCTCAGCAAGAATTTCGCGGTGGTAGTACGCCACGGCGGCCGCACGAAGTTCGCGCGTGTCAAGGTCCCCGACGGGCTCCCGCGCTTCGTGGCGGTGCCCGCCTCGTTGAGCGGTCGCGACGGCCTGACATTCGTGTTCATCGAGGATGTCATCCGGGCCAACATGCACGAGCTGTTTCCGGGCACGCAGGTCAAGAGCGCCCACCTGTTCCGGGTGGTGCGCGACGCCGACCTGGCCATCGAGCAGGACGAGGCTGACGACCTGCTCGAGACCGTCGATCGCCGTCTGAAGCAGATGCGACAGGGCGCCGTGTCCCTCCTGCAGGTGGGGGTGGACATGCCACCGCGCGTGCTGAACATCCTGATCGAGAACTTCGAGGTGGGAGAAGACGTGGTCGTCAAGTCGGCCGACCGTCTGGAGTTCGGCGATTGGATGGAGCTGACCAAGATTCACCGGCCGGAGCTGAAGGACCCGCCGTTCTCGCCGCGCACCATCTGGCGTCCCGATGAGGATCCCGAAGTCATCTTCGATCAGCTGCGCTACCAGGACCAGCTCGTGCACCACCCCTTCGATTCGTTCGGGTGGGTGGAGGCGTTCCTGCGCGCCGCGGTCAAGGATCCGCACGTCATCGCGATCAAGATGACGCTGTACCGCATCGGCGCCAATTCGCCGCTCATTCCGTTGCTGATGGAGGCGGCAGAGGGTGGCAAGCAGGTCGCCGTGCTCGTGGAGCTGAAGGCGCGCTTCGACGAGCGCAACAACATCCTGTGGGCAAAGCGGCTGGAGTCGCACGGCATCCACGTCGTCTACGGGTTTGCCGACCTGAAGACGCACGCCAAGCTGTGCCTGGTCGTGCGCCAGGAGCCCGACGGCATCCAGCGCTACGTGCACATCGGCACCGGGAACTACAACCCGATCACGGCCAAGATTTACACCGACATGGGCCTGTTCACGGCGAACCCCGACATCGTGGCCGACGCGTCGGACGTCTTCAATTACCTGACCGGCTACTCGAACCAGAAG
This sequence comes from Vicinamibacterales bacterium, assembly GCA_036521515.1. Lineage (GTDB taxonomy): Bacteria > Acidobacteriota > Vicinamibacteria > Vicinamibacterales > UBA2999 > Gp6-AA40. The sequence goes on along the minus strand of DATDHP010000069.1, from coordinate 11,812 downwards.
GAATTCCGCAGCCTGCTGGTGGCGCCCGTGCAGCTGCGCACGCGCCTCGGCGAGCTGATCATGCGCGAGGCAGAGCACGCGCGCGGGGGGCACCCGGCGCGCATGATCGCCAAGGTCAACGCGGTCACCGACGATCAGATGATTCGCTTGCTCTACCGCGCGTCGCAGGCCGGCGTGGACATGGATCTGCTGGTCCGCGGCATCTGCAGCCTGCGCCCGGGCATCCCCGGGGTCAGCGACAACATCCGCGTGCGCTCGATCGTCGGCCGGTTCCTCGAGCACTCGCGAATCTACTGGTTCCAGAACGGCGGGCACGAGGAGATGTACATCGGGAGCGCCGACTTGATGGAGAGGAATCTCGACCGCCGCGTCGAGACGCTGACGCCGGTGAGCGATCCGGAAATCCTCGCGCACCTGCGCGATGTCGTCCTCGACGCCTACCTGCGCGACACCGATCGCGCGATGGTGCTGGACTCGGCCGGACGGTACGAGCGTCCGAAGACCGCCTCCGCGCAGTTCAACGCTCAGCAGTTCCTGTTGCAGTACTACACTGAACAAAGAGACTGAACGGCGGAAGGCCGACCTGAAGGTCGGCCTCTACGCACTGTAGCGGTCGCTCGGGTGGATTTCGTAGAGGCCGACCTTCAGCGGCCCGCCCACCCGCCGCTCAGGCCCCTGCGATCCACCACCAGGCGGCGATTGCCGCCAGCCCCAGTGCCCCGATGATTGGGAACGCAATGAAAGAGGCCACGACGAGCACGGCGAGCGTCATGAGCAGCGCCGCCGGCCCGATGGGCCAGAGCAGCGCCAGCCCAAGGCGGTGCACGAGCGGCGCGTCGGTCAGCGCGAGGCCGACGAGGGCGCCAAGCGCGTAGATCCAAATTCCCGCAGGGACGTCAAACACGGCGGGACCTCTTCCACATTTCGTTACAGAATTTTATCGACGTACGGTACTCATCGGACCTGTTCGAGCCGATACCTGACTTGGCAGCACCCCGTGCATTACTTGGCGTTCGAGTCATCTCGAGTCGTATGCGAGGCGCACGGTTACACACGATTGCTACTATGACGGGTCGAGAGAGGAGCTCTCATGAACAGGCTGACGAGGAACGTCCTCGTCCTGGCGACGCTGCTGGCGCCCGCGCCTGCGCTCGCGCAACAAACGACCGGTAGCATCATCGGCCGGGTCGCGGACGAACAGGGTGGTGCCGTGCCGGGCGCGATGGTGGTGGCCACGAGCGGCGACACGGGCTTCGTGCGCGAAACGATCACCGATGCCGAAGGCCTGTATCGGCTCGCGGCGCTCCCCGTCGGGCAGTACGACCTCGTCATCGAGCTCCAGGGATTTACGCGCGTCGAGCGAAACGACGTCATCGTCAACGTCTCGCGCGTGACGGATCTCGACGCGGCGCTGCGCGTCGCGCAGGTCGCCGAAACGGTCGTGGTCACCGGCGACACGCCGCTCATCCCGACGTCCTCGTCCGGGCTCGGTGACGTGGTGGACATCGCGCGCATCGAGAGCCTGCCCCTCAACGGCCGGCAGTTCGCCAACCTCGCCGCGACGGTGCCCGGAGTCGGCCTCGGATTCAACTCGGAAGTCACCAAGAGCTCCCAGTACACGCCGCAGATCAGCGGCGGCAACGGCCGTAACATCAACTATCTCGTTGACGGCGGCGACAACAACGACGACACGACCGGCGGCCTGCTCCAGCTCTTCCCGCTCGAGGCCATCCAGGAATTCAACCTGATGACGCACCGCTTCAACGCGGAGTACGGCCGCAGCAACGGCGCCGTGCTGAACGTCGTCACCAGGAGCGGCACCAACGACCTGCGCGGCAGCTGGTTTTCGCTGTTCCGCGATGACGCGCTCAACGCCAGGACGTTCTCGGAAAAACTGAGCGGCGTCAACAAGCAGGCCTACCGCCGCTATCAGTACGGCGGGAGCGTTGGCGGGCCGATCATCCGGAGCCGCCTGCACTACTTCGGCGCCTTCGAGCGCACGCAGCAGGACACGAGGCAGCCCGTCAACACCGGCGGCGTGCTCCCCGAAGCGGACGGCGTCTACCCCGTCCCCGTCCGGGAGACGATGTTTACGGGCAAGCTGACCGCCACGCTCACGCCTGCGCAGTACCTGGCGATCCGCTACGGCCGGAACGCAAACGCGCAGCCGAGCAACGCCGGGCCGCGCAACGCGCCGGAATCATGGTCCAGGAGCCGGAACACCTACGACTCGGCCAACGCCAACCACAACTGGATCGTCGGCGAGTCCGGCCTCAACGAGCTCATCGTCCAGTATTCCGACTTCCACAACGGCATCCCGGCGAGCGGTGCGGGGCCGTCGCTGCTCTTCCCGAACGGCGTGCGCGCCGGGGCCAATCCGGTCGCGCCTCAGGCGACGGAGCAGCGGAAGTGGCATCTTCGCGACGACGTCACGGTCACGCGGCGCGGGCTCGGCGGACTCGGGCACACCCTGAAGTTCGGCGTGAACTGGATTCACGAGCCCCGTCTGTTCACGAGCACCGAGTCGTTGTTCGAGGGCCAGTACACGTTTACCGCCAACAACGTCACCGCCCCGTTGCGGGAGATCGTTGTCATCGGCGGCGCCGCCGCCGCGAACATCCCGCTGGACCAGTACGGCCTCTACGCCCAGGACGACTGGCGCCTCACCGATCGCCTGACGCTGAATCTCGGCGTACGGTGGGATTACGTGGACGGCGTGCCGCTGAATCAGGACGGCAACCCCAACTTCCTGGCGATGCAGGCAGCCGGGCGCGCCGGGCGGTTCGCCGGCACGGCGCTCGAAGACTTCGGCCGCGAGCCGCGCGGCGACAAAGACAACATCCAGCCGCGCGCGGGCTTCTCGTACGACGTGCGCGGGGACGGCCGTGACGTCGTGCGCGGGGGCTGGGGGCTGTATACCGACTTCGCGTACACGAACGCGAACATGCTGACCGCCGCATTCGATGCGGCCGGCGGCAGCGGTATCGTCTTCCTGGCGAGCAATCCCGCCGGGCTGCGACGGCCCGATGGCACCTGGTTCCGCGTCGACGATTCGCTCTCCATGATCGCCTCGCAGAACCTGGTCAACCCGAACCTCCCCCTTCTGGCCGGCCACGTGGTGTCGCCACGGCTCGAGCAACCGTACACGCGGCAGGCGAATATCGGCTGGGCGCACGAGCTCGGTGACCGGATGGCGATGACCGTGGACTACGTGCGCGTGGACGGCCGCAACATCAACACGCGGCTGCGGCCCAATGCACTGGTCAACGGGCGGCCTGCCCTCGCCGATCTTCCGATCCAGCCGAACGCCTTCCAGTTCCGCACCGCCATCAGCAAGGGCCGGAGCCAGTACGACGGCTTGATCCTCGGGTTGAGCCGGCGCATGTCGCGCGGCGTGGAGGTGAACGCGTGGTACACCCTTTCGGAGTCCACGAGCGACGTGGGTCCCGCGTACGACGAGCTCGACGCGAACCTCGTGCAGGACGTGCGCGACCCGTTCGGCCCGGTGCAGAACGGCCCGACGACGCGCACCGACGCGCGCCATCGCGCCACGATCAGCGCCATCGTCAACGCGCCATGGGGCGTGCAGGTGGCGCCCTTCTTCATGTATCGCTCGGCGCTGCCGACGCACACGTTCGAGGGAATGGACCTCAACGCGGACGGCAACGTCGTGGACAAGACTGCGCTGGCGTATCGATACACGGGGCTCGACGAGGCCACCGGTCGCGCCACGTTCGAGGACGCCGGCGTGTGTGAGACGGTCAGCTGCAGCCGACGCGCGCCCTTCTCGCAGCTCAATCTCCGCGTGAGCCGCGGCTTCAGCCTCGGCGGCAGCGTGAACCTCGAGGCGATCGCGGAGGTGTTCAACCTGTTCAACGCGAAGAACCCGTTCATCCCCATCACCACGCAGCGTGTGTCGAGCGCCGGTGTGCCGCTCGCCTCGTTCATGCAGCCGACGGCGTACGCCGGAGACTTCCAGCAGCCGGAGCAGCGAGTAGGACAGATCGGATTCCGCCTCACGTTTTAATCCAGCGTATCAGAGGCGGTACACTCAATCGATGTCCTCGGTCGTCGGTCGCCTGCTCTTCCGGCTCTGGGTACCGTACGCCGTCCTGGTCGCTGGCCTGCTGCTGACGGCGCTCGTCACGTATTACGTCACCCAGACGGCGCGCACGGGCGAGGAGCTGCGCTTCCAGGCAACGGTCGACGAGACGCGCGACCACGTCCAGATCCGGCTGGACACCTACGTCGAACTGTTGCGTGCCGGTGCCGCGCTTTTCGCCGCAAACCAGGACGTCACCCTCGACGAGTTCAGGCTCTTTGCCACGCGGCTGCAGGCCGGTGAACGCTACCCCGGCATGCAGGGCATCGGCTTCGCCCGGCGCTTCACGCCGGACGATCTCTCGGGCGATCCGGCGCTCGAGGAGTTGACGCGCGAGGGCCACAGCATCTGGCCGCCGGGTCGCCGCGCCGAGTACACGGCCGTCGTCGCGCTCGAGCCGCAGAACCAGCGGAATCGTGCGGCGCTGGGCTATGACGGGCTCACGGAGCCCGCCCGCCGGGCCGCGATGGAACGCGCGCGTGACACGGGTGAGCCCGCGGCTTCCGGACCGGTCACCGTCGTGCAGGAGACCGACGGCAATCGGCAGGCAGGATTTCTGATCTACGTGCCGGTGTACCGCACACCGGTGATCCCGGCCACCATCGAGCAGCGGCGCCGCACGCTCTACGGCTTCGTCTACAGCGCGTTCCGCGCCGATGACCTGTTCCGCGGCCTCCTCGGCACGCAGCGCGACCTCGGCTTCAGCGTGTACGACGGCGCGCGCGCAGACGCATCGGGGCTGCTCCACACGACTCCGATGCGCTCCCGGCTGACACCCCTGGAGCCGCTCCGCGCGACCGCGCCGGTCGACGTCGCCGGCCGCCGGTGGACCATCGCGCTCAGCGCGCAGCAAACCTTGGACGGCACCTCTCCGCTGTTCGCGCCCGGGGTGCTGATCGGCGGAGTCCTCCTCACGCTCGCGCTCTTCGCGATCATGCGCGTGCAGTTGGGGGCGTGGGAAGCGACGGCCCGCCACGCGGCGGAGCTCCGCGCCTCCGAGGAGGCCCAGCGCGAGACCGGGGAGCGGCTGCGGCGGCTGGTGACGCTCGAGCGCGAGGCGCGCGCTGAGGCGCAGCAGGCCGACCGCGCGAAGGACGAGTTCCTGGCCACGCTCTCGCACGAGCTGCGCACGCCGCTCAACGCGATGCTCGGCTGGATCACGATGCTGCGGGCCGGCAAGGTGCGCCAGGAACGGCGCGCGGACGCGCTCGACGTGATCGAGCGGAACGCCCGGACCCAGGCGAGGCTGATCGAGGACCTGCTGGACGTCTCGCGCATCATCGCCGGCAAGGTCCGTCTGGATCTGCAGCCGCTGCAGATCGCGCCGATCGCCCACAATACGGTGGAGGCGATGCGGCCCGGCGCGGAGAGCAAGGGCGTGGGCCTGCATGCCGACATCGCGATGGACATGCCCGCGATCATGGGCGACGCGAACCGTATCCAGCAAATCATCTGGAACCTGCTCTCGAACGCGATCAAGTTCACGCCCGCCGGCGGTCACGTGCACCTTGTGGCTGCGGGCGACGACGAAGCAGTCCGCCTCAGCGTTCGGGATACCGGGATTGGCATCGACCCCGAGTTCCTCCCTCACGTGTTCGAGCGGTTCCGGCAGGCCGACAGCTCCTCCACCCGCGCTCACAGCGGCGTGGGGCTCGGCCTGGCGATCGTCCGCCACCTCGTCGAGCTGCACAGCGGGACGATCGAAGCGCAAAGCGACGGTCAGAACAAAGGCGCGTTCCTGGTCGCCCGGTTCCCCGCCGCGGCGCGCGGCGGCGGCCTGCGCGGCGGCCGCGCCGGGAGCGGGAGCAAGGCGGCCGTGTCGGGCGTCCGTGTGCTGGTGGTCGAAGACGACAGCGATGCGCGCGACCTGCTGGAGGAAGCGCTGACGGCCGCCGGCGCGGAGGTGACCGCGGTTGATTCGGCCGAGGCGGCGTTGCGCGCCTTCGCCGACGAGCCGCTCGACATCATCGTCAGCGACATCGCGATGCCGGGCGTGGACGGTTACGAGCTGATGCGCCGCATCCGGCGCCTGCCGGGCGAACGCGGCACCGTGCCGTCGATCGCGGTGACCGCCTACGCGCGCCCCGGCGACCGCGAGGAGGCAATGCGGGCCGGGTTCCGCGCCCACGTCACCAAGCCTGTCGATATCGATCTGCTGCTGCGCACGATTGCCTCTTTGGTGCAGAATGCCAGGTTCAAGATGCAACCCTTCTAGCCAAACGCTTTTCACAGTCACGGGCCACGGAGAGCGGGGTCCCCGCCGCGCACGCTTGCGCGGTGGGGTGCCAGACACGGAGTCACGGAGGTTGGACCATCTCGGATCTCGGTATTTGCAGTCATGAAATTGGAAATCCCTGGATCCGAAGATGACAAACTCCGTGTCTCCGTGCCTCCGTGGTTCGTTGCCGTGAAGATTGCCGCGATCGATGATCAACGACGCGCACGTTCACTTCTTCTCGTCGCGCTTCTTCGCCGCGCTCGCCCGCCAGCGGCGGGCCACCGCTGTACCGGCCGATCTGACGCGTGAGCTCGGGTGGGACGACCCGGGGTCCGAGGAGGCGCTCGCCGATCGCTGGGTCCAGGAGCTGGATCGGCATGGCGTGGCGCGCGCCGCGCTGATCGGCAGCCTGCCGGGTGAGGAGGTATCGGCGGCCGCGGCCGTCGCCCGGCATCCGTCGCGTTTCGTCGGGTTCTTCATGCTCGACGCCTCTGCCGCCGACGCGGCGGAGCGCACGCGCCGGGCGATCACCGAGCTCGGCATGCGATGCATCTGCCTGTTTCCCGCGATGCACCACGTCCGCGCCGATGACGACCGCATGATTGGCATCGCCGAGATTGCCGCCGCGCATCCCGGCACGACGGTGTTCGTGCACTGCGGCGTGCTGTCGATTGGCGTGCGCCGGAAGCTCGGGTTGCCCAGCCGCTTCGACATGCGCCTCGGCGACCCGCTCGCCCTCTGCACGCTGGCGCTCGCGTGCCCGGCCGTCCCGTTCATCGTGCCGCACTTCGGCGCCGGTTTGTTGCGCGAAGCGCTGATGCTGGCCGACACCTGCCCGAACGTGCACTTCGACACGTCCAGCTCGAACAGCTGGATTCGCTACACTCCGGGCCTGACGCTCGAGGCGGTGTTCCGCGCCACGTTGTCCGTGGCGGGAGCGTCGCGGCTGGTGTTCGGCACCGACTCCTCGTTCTTTCCACGCGGATGGCAGCGGCCGATCTACGAGCAGCAGAGAGCCATCGCAGAGACTGTCGGCATCAGCGACGCCGACGCGGCGCTGATCTTTGGTGGCAACTTCGACCGGTTGTTCCCTGTGAGCAGGCAGCAGGCAGCAGGCAGCGGGCAGTGAGTTCACTGCCGGCCGCCGGCTGCCGGCTGCCGGCTGACAGGAGCCTTCATGAAAGCGATCGTCGTGCGTGAGTTCGGTCCACCCGAGGTGATGAAGGTCGAGAGCATGCCCGATCCGGCGCCCGGATCGGACCAGGTGCTCATCCGCGTGAAAGCCGTCGGCGTCAATCCCGTCGAGACGTATGTCCGCTCCGGAAGCTACGCCAGGAAACCGAGTCTGCCGTACACACCCGGCACCGACATCGCCGGCGTCGTCGAAGCCGTCGGGGCAAACGTCTCGACGTTCGAGAAAGGAGACCGCGTGTACGCGCACGGCGTGGCGGCTGGTTCCGGCGGCTACGCGGAGCTGGCCCTGAGCGAGGACCATCAGGTACACCGGCTTGCGGACACCGTCTCGTTCGAGCAGGGCGCAGCGATGGGCGTGCCTTACGGAACCGCCTGGCGCGCGTTGTTCATGAAGGCGCACGCCCGGCCCGGCGAAACGGTCTTCGTCAATGGTGCGAGCGGCGGCGTCGGCACCGCCGCGGTCCAGATCGCGCGGTTCCGGGGACTGCATGTCATCGGCACGGCAGGAACGGAGCGCGGCATGGCGCTCGTGCGCGCTCAGGGCGCGCACCACGTCTTGAATCACCGCGAACCCGATTACTTCCAGCAGGTCACGTCGTTGACCGGCGGCCGCGGCGTCGATGTCATCATCGAGATGCTGGCCAACGTGAACCTCGACCGCGATCTCGACGTTCTCGCGCACCGCGGCCGCGCCGTGGTTGTCGGCAACCGCGGCCGCATCGAGATAGACCCGCGCAAGCTGATGGGCAAAGACGGCGCCATCGTCGGGATGGTCGGGTTCAACGCGACGCCCGAGGAGGTGGGCGAAACGCACGCGGCGCTGGGTGCGGCGCTCGAGGCCGGCGCGTTGAAGCCGGTGATCGGGCGTCAGTTCCCCCTGGCGGACGCTTCAAAAGCGCACGGCGCGGTGATGGAACCCGGGGCGTACGGCAAGATCGTCTTGATTCCCTGACGGGACGCTGCCCCCACGGGTCACGGAGACACGGAGGCACGGAGTCCGAGTGATCCTGTGACCCCTGTGGAAGTCAACAACGCGTCAGCGTCGCCCCGCGCGCTCGAGCTCCTCGTCGATCACTCCGACGAACACCTCATACGGCTGCGCGCCGACAACCGCGCGGCCGTTGATGAAGATGGCCGGCGTCGACGAGATGCCGAGCTGCGACCCCGCGCCGACGTGCTGCTGGACGCGCTCGCTGTACTTCGAGGAGTCGAGGCACGCGTTGAACTTCGCCGCGTCGAGGCCGACGACGGCGGCGTGCGCCTTCAGCGCGTCCGGCTGCAGCGCCTGCTGGTTGGCGAACAACCTGTCGTGGTACTCCCAGAACTTTCCCTGCTCGCGCGCGCAGTTCCCGGCCTCCGCCGCCTTGAAGGCTTCGGGATGGATCGACGTCAGCGGAAAGTCCTTCCAGACGATCCGGATCTTGTCGCCGTACGCGCTCCTCAGCTGCTTGAGCGTGGGCGCCACGCGCTGGCAGAACGGGCACTGGAAATCGGAGAACTCGACGATCGTCACCGCCGCGCTCGCCGCGCCGAGCGCCGCGTCATCGGCGCCGACGGCCACCTGGTGCCGCGGGGCATCGAACAGCATGGAGATGGGCGGACCTTTCTTGCGCAGCTCCGCGACGAGCGCCAGGCGCGCCTCCGCGCGTCTCTGCTCCTCGAGGAAGCGGCGAATCGCCGGCGCCATCTGTTGCAACCCGCGGCCCTGCATCTGGCTCTGGTTCTGCTGGAAGAACGTCACCACGTCGGCCTCGGTGACCGGCTTCAGGCGCTTGGTCGTTTCGGCGTCCGAGTACTGTTGCGCCGTCATGCCCTGCGCCTTGGCGGCCTCCTCGACGAGCATGTCGGCCACGATCGCGTCGAGCGCCGCCCGGCGGCCGTCGTACACCGCCTGCGTGGCCTGCACGTGCTCGACGGGATTGTTCGCGTGCCACCGGTCCTCGACTTCCTTCATCGTGACGGTGCGGCTCCCAATCCGCGCCGCGGCCGCGTCCCCGCCCGCCTGGGACGAGGCCGGCTGCTGCGCGGCCGGTTGCTGCGCGGCCGGTTGCTGCGCGGGCGCCGAGCAGGCGAGCCCGAGGAGAAGCGCGACGCTAATTCCCACTTGACGCATGATCGGAATCATACTGCCTGACCCCTTAAATCTGGTGGTACCGCCTGATGTCGGGCGCCGCCTCCACGAGCCCTTCAACCTGCGAGAGCGCATGCCTCATGTGCTGGGACTCGCTGTGCTGATCGACTGACTTGTCGTTTTCCCACCGTTCGACGAAGCAGAGGTCACGCGGATCGGAGGGGTTTTCGAGCAGGTCGCACTGGTAGCAGCCGAGCTCGCGCCGCGTCGGCGAGATCAGGGCATTGAGGACTGCCTTGAGCGCCTGTTCCTTCCCGGGCTTGGCAGCAAACCGCGACACGACGTGAACCGTTGCAGGCATATCTGAACTCGACTACGGCAGGAATACTCTGGCACCGATCCGGAAGGTGCGCGGCCAGCCGATCGTCCGGATCGGCGTCCGCCCCACGTCGTAATCGACGTCGAACAGGTTCTCGACCGCCGCGAAGATGTGCAGGCCGCGCCGCAGCTCCTGCGTCGCGGAGGCGTCCACGACGCCGTAGCCATCGAGCTCGAACTCATTGAGGTCGTCGTCGAACTGCGGGCCGAAGGCGCGTGCCTGGACGGCCCCGGTGAATCCGCGTGGATCGACGTAGGTCACGGTCCCGCCCAGCTGAAACGTCGGAACCTGCGGCACACGGTTTCCTTCGATCGCCGGCTGCGCCGGCGCGTCCACGAACGTCGAGCGTGTAAACCCGATGAGGCCGCCGAACGTCCAGCGGGCGTTCGGCCGCACGTCGGCTTCGAGCTCGATGCCGGCGGCACGCACCGTATCGGTGTTCTGCCGCTGGCGCGTGATCAGTGCCGGCGTCGTGGTGAGCGTCACGTTCGTAATGGCGCCGTCGAGCTCGTTCCAGAATGCCGTGATGCGCGCCGACACGATGTCACGCGTGAACAGCGCGCCGCCTTCGAACCCGGTCAGTGCCTCCGGGTCGAGCTCCGGGTTCGGATTGGTGACGACGTTGCCGACGCGGAACCCGCGGTGCAGCTCGTTGAGCGTGGGCGTGCGATGGGCGCGGTACACCGCCGCGTGCAGCGACGCCTCGCCGGACAGTCTGTAGGACGCCGACGCGCGCGGACTGATGAAGTTGGCCGAGTGCGTTGGCAGCGCCGCGTCGTCCGGCGTCGACTCCCAGAAATCGCCGCGCAGCCCGACAACGACCGTCAGCGCTTCGTGCGGGACGAAATTCGCGCGCCCGAACACCGCGCCGATCGACTCGTTGCCGCCGGCAAAGAACGGCCCCGTGCGGACGTTCGTCAACGAGTAGCGAATCTCTTCGACCGTTGCCTCCGTCCACCGTCCCTCGGCGCCGGCGAGCAGCGTCACCGTCCCGATGCCGCGCGACCATTGGCCCGACGCCGTGCCGAACGAGCTTGGCGTCGTCTGTTCCGTGGTGAGCCGCTCGCTCGCGCGATCGGCGGCAACAGCCGTGAACGTCTGGTAGTACTCCTGCGTGCCGCCGGACCCCCGGACCAGCCATGCGCCACCGGCGGCGGAGCCCCCTGCTTCGCCCGACAGCTGTTTCCAGTCTGTCGTGTTCACTTGCGCCGGCGTGCCGTTGCCGCGGTCCTCGCTGTAGCCGCCGAGGCGCATCGTGGCGTGCCACGCGCCGGGGTTGTAGCCGCCGCTCAGGAACCCCGTCACGTAGTCGCTGTCGGCGGGCACGTCGATCGGCCCGCGCGCTTCCTCTCCGACGACGACGACGCCGTCGGTCCGCAGCCATTCGCCCGCGGCATCGACGCTCCAGCCGTCGCGTTGGGCCCCGCCGTAGCCCGAGAAGCGCGCCGTGTCGTGCGACCCGCCATCCACCGTCGTTCTCAGACGCGTGCGACCCGGCGTGAAGGTCAGCACCTGGACGACGCCACCAAGGGCGTCCGCGCCATACAGGTCACCGGTCGCCCCCCGCACGATTTCGACCCGCTCGACCGCGGCCTGCGGCACGCGGTTCCAGTACACCCAGCTGCCGAACGGATCGTTCAGCGGGACGCCGTCAGCCAGCACCAGCGTCCGGCTTGCGCCGGACCCGGACACGCCGCGCAGCGTCACGCCTTGCGTGGTGGGATTCGAGACCCGCGACGACGAGCGCCGGAAGAGGCTGAACCCGGGGGTGTTGCGCAGGGCATCGTCGAGGGCGCCGGCCGCGTCGACGCTCCACGCGTCGCGCTGCGTGCCGCCGTAGCCGGAGAA
>DATDHP010000068.1:0-16039 GCA_036521515.1 Vicinamibacterales bacterium | reverse complement strand
CCCTCGATCGACGAATACGTTGCCCGGCTCCGCCTCGTCGACCGGCAGCGCGGCGCGATCTTCGGCGTCCACGGGCGCACCGCGGGCCTCGAGCTGTTCGATCGAGCCGACACCTGCCGGCGATTGATGCCCAAGTTGATTCGCAGTTATGCCATCGACGCGGTGGAGGCGCCGCCGGACGCCGCCGGGCAACCCGCCGCCCACCCTGCCAGGTGGCTCGAGGCCGTCGCGGCGGCGCAAGGCCGCGTCTTTCCCACCGTCGGCAAGGGCGCGACGGTGCGCCTGGAAGGGGAGTCGCTCGTGGCGGCGGCCCTGGTCGTCGGAGACAGTCTGGTGCACCTGGCGGCGTTCGCCGTCAACGAGTCGCGTCGGCCGTCTCGTCGGCCCATGGCGTGGTGAACACCAACGCGCTGGCGAAACGGCGCCGGAACCAGCCGGTCCACGCCGTCCACCGCGGGTCTGAACCGCATCGATGAGAGCGACCGGCATGAGCCATCCAGGTTTCCCATCGCACGACCTGTCGAGTGCCGGACCGCACATGCTGGTCGGCGCGCGGGACGGCCGCAGCCTCCGCTCCGACGCGGTCACGGGCCGCACGCGATGGGAGGCTCGCGTCGGCGCGCCCCTGTCAGGCCCGCGTGCTCCGGGTGTCGTCTCGTTGGTGGAGTCACCATGACCGATCGGACCTCACGCGCGTTGGACGCCCAAGCGGCGGCGTTCGCGCACATCCTCGGGACCACCGACGACCCGGAGGCGTCGTTCCGCCGGGCCGCGGCGCTCGCCAACGGCCTCTTCCCGCATCAGGTCGAGGGCGTGGCGTTCCTCCTCGGCCGGCGGCGCGCCATCCTGGCGGATGACATGGGCCTCGGCAAGACGCGCCAGGCGATCGTCGCGCTCGGCCATGCCGCGCCCGATGGCCGGGTGCTCGTTGTGTGCCCAGCGTCCGTCAAGCGCAACTGGGCGCGGGAAATCCATCTGGCGACGGCCGCCGAGTCGGCGCACATCATCGAGGGGACGCGCGCGCAGCGGATCCCGGGCGACGCGCGCTGGGTGATCGCCAACTATGACATCCTCGGCCGCCATGCCGAGGCGCTCGGGTCCGTGGCGTGGGCCGGGCTCGTCTTCGACGAGGCGCACTACCTCAAGAATCACACCAGCGCGCGCAGCCGGCTCGCGCGCGAGCTCGCAGCCAGGGCCGTGGCGCTCGCGCCGAAGGAGCCCGCCGTCTATCTCCTCACCGGCACGCCGCTGACGAATCGGCCACGCGACCTGTTCGTCCTGCTGCAGCTCGCCGGCCACCCGCTCGGGCGCAGCTTCCTCTCGTTCGCCAAGCGCTACTGCGCGGCCGAGCAGACGCAGTACGGGTGGAAGACGGACGGCGCGTCGAACCTGGCGGAGCTCACCGTGCAGCTGCACGGCACGATGCTGCGGCGCGCGAAAGACGAGGTGCTGTCGCTTCCGCCGAAGCTGCGCACGTGGCTGCCGACGCGTGTGCCGGCTGGCACGGGCACCCGGGAGATCCGGGACGTGGTCACGCTGCTCCTGTCGCGACGCGCAGGCGCGTCAGTCTCCACGGACGAGCGGTCCCGCATCCGGCTCCTCGCGCTGCTCACGAAGGCGCGGCAGAAGCTGGCGGTCGCCAAGGTCGACACCACCCTGGACCTCGCTCGCGGCGCGGTCGAGCAGGGGGAGAAGATCATCGTCTTTTCCTGTTTCGACGAGCCGCTGCGGACGCTCGCCGAGGCGTTCGGGTCCACCGCGGTCCTGCTCACCGGGAAGGTGCCATCCGGCAAGCGCCAGGGACTGGTCGATCGGTTTCAGCGGGACGACCGCGTCCGCGTGTTCCTGGCCAACATCATCGCCGGCGGGATTGGTCTCACCCTCACGGCCGCGACGCAGGTCGTGTTCAACGACCTGGACTGGGTGCCGGCCAATCACTGGCAGGCCGAGGATCGCGCGTACCGGCTCGGCCAGACGCGTACCGTCAACGTGACGTACGTCGTGGGCGAGGACACCGTCGACCAGTTCGTGCAGGCGGTGCTCGAAACGAAGGCGGCGCTCGTTCGGACCGTCGTGGACGGCGAGGCGCTCACGGACGGCGTCGACGGCAGCGTGCTCGACGAGCTGGAGCGCGCACTGGCCGCGATCTCGCCGGGGCTGGCTGACACGCGGGCGGGCGCGGACGACGAGGCGACCATCAACGAACTGGTTCGCGCGGCCGTCGAGCAGTGGCGCCATGGGCGCCCGCCAGGAGCCGCGCCAGGTAATCAGGCGGCCAACCCTGCCGCAGTGCAGACGCTGCGGATGGCCCTCGAAGCGCTCGCGCGCGTGCTCGCCGGTCCTCGCGCCCAGCGGTACCGCATCGCCAGCACATCGAAGCCGGGGAGCCACTACACCATCGACGTGGACGGCGGAGACGTCACGTGTTCGTGCCCCGGATTCGAGTACCGCGGGCAGTGCCGGCACGCTCGCGACGTGAAGGCCGCCCTCGCATCCGGTGGGGCGCCGCCGGCCGGCTACGTCGCCGTCGCATGACGAGGATGACCGAGCGAGCGGTCGAGGGGGCTGGGGTCGATGTGCACATGTCAGTTCACAGGCTGTGAGCGTTGTGTCATCGGCGGTTCTTCTCCAGGTGTGCGAGCCAGGCGGCCAGGCGGTATGAGGCGGTCGCGCTCCAGGGCGAGTAGACCCACGCGCTGACCGCGAACGAAGCCGCGAGAACGACGGCGGCAAAGCCGGCCCACTCGCTGCCGGTCGCCCGCTCGGCCAGCCAGGCCAACGGCAGCAGCGCGAGCGCGAAGGCAACCATCGCGGCGATACCGGCGACCATCGTCAGCCAGTAGAGCAGGAGGCGCCCGCCCTTGCGCCGCACGAGCCGGCGGAGTGGACGGCGCCCGGCCAGCCGGAGCGCCACCCAGTTCTCGGCTAACGTGCGTTCGAGGGCGAGGCGGGTCGTCTCATGGCTTCGCTGCGCCTCGTTCAGGCTCGCCAGCGTCTCGGCAATCGTCTGCTCGCGCCGCGCAGCCGCCGCGGCGCGGTCGGGTACACCAGCCGCCGCGGCAAGCATGCCCCCGAGCGGGACCTCCCGCCGCAGGGTCCGCGCCCAGAAGGCGACCGCCTCGATCACCGCCCCGGGCTGACTGGCGCGGTTGGCGTCGCACCACTCCTCCATCTGGCGGATCACGGTGGCGAGGACACGCTGGTTCATCGCTCCCCCTCCGCCCTACGGTCCCGCCGGTGCGGGCGTACTCGCGGCGGGCGCCGGCGACCGGCGGGTCGCTTCAAGGATCGGCAGATTCGCCTCGGTCGGTACGTAGATGATCTGGCTGCCGCTGGCCTGCGCGGTTTCCAGGTTGTGAATCCACAGGTAGCGCAGGTAGTCCTCGTTGCCCTTAAGTGACTCGCCGATGATGCGGTTGGCTTCGGCCACGCCCTTGGCGCGCTCGATCTCGGCCTGGGCCAGATGCTTGGCGGCTTCGAGCTGGGCCTGCGCTTCGAGCGTGCGGATCTGGCGGTTCGACGAGGCCTGGGCCAGCTCCGCGCGGCCGGTCATCTCGCGGCTGTAGACGCGGTAACGCGGGCAGCCCCAGAGGAACACGCCCGAGGTCAGGAGAGCGGCCAGCAGGCCGAGGCTGGCGAGACGGAGCACGGTGGGGTGCGTCATTGGTGTCTTCCTCTCGGGCGGGGGCTCGTCGCCTCGCTACGGCCGTCGAGCGGACGCCGCTCCTGTTCCAGCACGGCAGCGGCAGGATGGCGATCAGGAACAGCCAGATGATGACACACACGTGCTGTAGCGACAACTCGTCCGACCCGCGCGCGGGGTGATTTCCAGCGAGCAGAGGGTGTTGCGCGGAGCTCCACGGCAATCTCAAGCCATGAAGTGCGGAATCTGCAGCAGCACCTTGTACGCAACCAGGACGGATCTGCCATTCAAGGTCAGCGAGCAGACGATTGTCATTCTCAAGACTCTGCCGGTGTCCCACAGTGCAGCGCGTGCCGGGAATACCTGATTGCTGACCCAGTGTTCGCAAAAGTTTGCGGAACCCGCAGGCCAGCGTCGATAGGTCAGTCGAATCAGAGATCATCCAGTTTGCCGCCTAGAGCGTTCGAGCGGTGGAGATGACGCGGAAGGTCATGCGCGCCGCCTGGCGGGAGGGGCACCGGAAGAGGTGATTGCGTTCTATCGCGCCCTCCTATCAAACGCTGTATCATCACGCATTCCCACCGCGCCCGAACGGCCGTGGATGGCGGGGGCAAAGCCCGAGGATCAGGGCGGGGCGGGCGAGGGGCAGCCGTAGGGTACGTAGAGTTCGGGCTTGGGCCGGGCCTGAGAGTCGAGGAAGTGCCATGCGTTTCACTCCACTTGTCGCCGCGATACTGACCCTGACCCTCTCCGGCTCTGCGCTCGCTCAGGAATGGATTGAATTCAGCAGCCCGGAGGATCGGTTTACCGGCAATTTCCCAAGCCAGCCCAGGGTGACGCAGACCACCTACCAGTCGCAGTACGGCGCCGACCTGCCGGCGCGCGTCTACAGCGCCGAGCAGGGGCCGAGCCGCTACTCGATGACCGTGGTCGACTACAGCCAGATCGAGAAGATCCTGACCGAGAAGGCGAAGTCATGCCCGGCACGCACCGAAGGGTGCTATGGAGGCACTGGTTTTTCGGGTCTGGGACACTGGCGGCTCGACTATCAAGGCGCGCTCCTCCACGCGACGTGGAAGTTCATAGAGCGCGACGCGAAGGTGACCCAGTTGACATGGAATACCACTTATGGGGTTGGCGGTCATCTGGTGCATCTGACGAATCGTGACGGTTCGCGCACGATGGCGGCGGTCTACCTGCACAATCAGAAGCTGTACATCGTCGAGGGGACCGTTCCCGCAGGGTATCCGGAGCCGGCGCTCTTCCAGCAGTCGTTCGGGTGGCTCGACGAGACCGGCAAGGAGCTGCTGCGCTACCAGTCGCTGTACCACCACGCGTTCCCGGCGCCTCCGCGAGGAGCCCCGCCTAACCAAGAGAACCCCGGCAACTGACAAGGACACGGACGCAACCGGGGACCGCCGACGTCTCCGCCTGCGTTTCTCAGCCACGGGATCGGTTCGAATCCCGTACTGGTACCACGCCTTCGCCAGGCGGCTATGGTGAGCTGCTCTCCACATGAGTCCCTGTGGGTATTTCCACGTCACCGTGGTGCCCGGGACAACGG
Organism: Vicinamibacterales bacterium; assembly: GCA_036521515.1. Classification (GTDB taxonomy): domain Bacteria; phylum Acidobacteriota; class Vicinamibacteria; order Vicinamibacterales; family UBA2999; genus Gp6-AA40. Next base: position 10,832 of record DATDHP010000068.1, on the reverse strand, counting down.
TCCATTCGTCCGGCAGGAAGGCATTGTCCACGATCGATACCGTGGCTGGCGGAGGTTCGGGACCCTCATGGCTGGAAATCCTGAGCGTGCCGTGAGGAGTGGAAAGTGGGCCCCTTTTCTGACAGTATGCGCAACTGAGCCTGGGAGGACCACGCCATGCGCCCGAGTCCGCTTCTTACGACTGCCGTCGTGCTCGCTCTGATCGGACCTGCCTTCGCGCAGGGAGAATGGGACGTGTTTGCCAGCACGGAGGATGGCTTCAGCGTGAATTTTCCGGGTCAACCGAAGGTCGAGCAGACCACCTGGATGACGCAGTATCGCTACGCCCTGCCCGCGCGCATCTATCGGGCGAATAACGGCCAGGAGCGCTACTCCGTGACGGTCGTCGACTACCGCGGGCTGGAACAGCAGGGCATCGAGCGATCGAAACAGTGCCCGCCGGGCGCCGAACCGTGCCGCGGCAACCAGGTCGGAGGGGTCATCGGTCCTGGGTACTGGAAGATGGACGTGCGAGGCGCGATGACCTTCGCTTCGTTGAAGTTCATTCAACGTGACGCCAAGGTGACCGATCTCAACTGGCAATTCCAGGAGCTCGTCGAGGGGCTGCACCTCCAGCTGACCAACCCCGACCAATCCCGCACCTTCGCCTACATCACGATGCACGACAACCGGCTCTATATCTTCGAGGGAACCACGCCGAAGGGGAGCCCGGAGCCGGCGCTGTTTCAAGGGTCAGTGGGATTCGTGGACAAGGACGGGAACGGGATTCGGTACCAGACGATCTATTCGAACGCCTATCACGGCCTCGGCGAGTACCCGCTTCCAAACCGGGCAGGCCGTGGCGGTGGGGGCGGCCCGGCGGGTGGTGCTGGTGGCGGACAGGGAGCCGGCGGCCGCGGCAATCAGAATTGACGCGGGTCCAGTTGCACCGCCGGGATGAGTCCTTCATCCTGGCTGCGACGCACGTCGTTCGCCTCTCCCGAACACATCGTCAGTAGTTGAAGCCGCACAGACGGTTGGGATACATCTTCACCGGCTTCCGGACCGCGGCGCTCCGGTTGCCCTCACGATCCAGCACGACCAGCTCGATCTCCATCTGGATATACCGGTCGCCGTTCGGGCCATCGCCGCCACGGGCGCCATCGAAGAATGCGCACCTGGTCGCCAGGTTCATGGTCGAGTTGGCCACGGTGGCCATGTGGCTGAGGGGAGTGTTGACCGTCCAGTACCTCCAGCTCCATCGCTCGACCGGACCGATCGACGAGGCGCCACCGTCTGCACATGCCGGCACGCTGCGTGGTCCGGGCGATCACAGGCGGTGTGGTCGCGCCCGGTGCGGTGATGGTCTTCGCACGCGCGGACGTTGGAGGTACCTCGCGTAGAGGCCGACCTTCAGGTCGGCGCCTGACACACCTTCAGTGACTCGTCGGCGTCGACGTGATGCCAAACCACGGACCACTCGTCGGCGACCCGTCACGACAGAACGCCACGCCGGCCACTCGTGGCGCGGTCGTGACCCGTCCGAGGTAGGTGCCGCCGCACGCCGGTCCGACGCCCGATCCAGGGATGTCTGCTTCCGTGTACTCAATCAGGAACAGGCCGCTCGGCCGGCTCCAGGTGCCATTCGCGCCGAACACGTCGACGAACGTCCCGTCCTGCAAGAGATAGAACCGGTTCTGCGGCCTGGTGCCGTCGTTGAGGAAGGCGATGGTGTCCAGGTGCAGGCTGACCGGCGCCCACTGCTGCTCGATCGCGCCGCTGTCGCATGCTGCGCCGAGAGGTCGCGGGGTGCCGATCTGATCCGCCGCCGTGCAGAAGGCGGGATTGCCGGCGTCGATCGCCGGGCTGCCAGGCAACGGCCTGTGGAACAGCCCGCCTGCCGCGTCGCGCGGCGACAGGATTGCCGGGACGTTGCGCTGGTCGCTCGCGGCGGTGAAGTTGCAGGAGCCCGATTCATCCACGTTGCCGCCGTTTGAGGTGATGGCGCCGGCGTTGAAGCACGTGCTGCCCATGGACCTGGCGGCAACAATCGTGTTCGCGACCGTCGCCTGCGCGCTGCCGGAGAAGTTGAAGACCGCGAGCCCGCCGCCGGCCAGCGCCGCGTTGTCCTCGATGGTGACGTGCCGCAGGTCGAGCCGGCCCGTGCCGGTGCTCAGCCCGCCGTGCATGATGCCGCCGCCCAGGCCCGACAAATCGCCGGTCCCGAGCGCGGCGTTCCCCGAGATCGTCGTGTTGCTCACCGACGCCGTGGCATTGATCAGGTACAGCGCGCCGCCATTGCCGACCTGGAACCCCTCGCCGTCCGCCGTGTTGCCAACGAGGCTGCTGTTGGCGATTGTCAGCCGCAGAGTGTTGTTCGCGTTGAAGTCGATCCCGTTGCTGATCGCGCCGCCGTTGACACCGGTATTACCAGTGAACGCCACGCCATCGAGCGACACCTCGACGGTCGCGCCGGACGTGCCGCGAAACACGCTGTTCTGAATGGCGCCGCCAAGCCCCAGCGTGTGGTCGGGACCCACCGCCGAATTCCCGACGAACCCGCCGCCGACGATGCGCACCGTGGCCGTCTGCCCGGGTCCGGCGGCATTGTCGAGCCCGCCGCCGCCGCGGCCGCCCATCGTTGCGTTTCCAAGAAATCGCGTATCGGTCGCCGAGAACAGCGCCGGACCACCGAATGCGACGTTCGCAACAGCTCCACCCCGCCCCATCTCGCCCGCCGTCTGCGACTGGTTCGCGGAGAAGGAGCTGCCGGCGACCGAGACCGTCCCACGCAGGTTCCATAACCCGCCGCCCGACTGACTGGCCCTGTTGCCATCGATCACGCTGCTGCGCACGACCATCGTGCCGCCGATGTTCGAGAGCGCGCCGCCGTTGGATCGCGATGTGTTGCCCACGAAGCGGCAGGCCTCAACGGTCGTCGATCCCGCGCTGTAGATGGCGCCGCCGCCGAGACCCGTGCCATCGGCGTTGGCCAGACCGTTCTCGAAGCCGAGATCGTGAACCTCGAGCTCCGCGCCAGCAGCGACGAAGGCCAGCCTGAATGGCGGCGTGCCCGCCGCGGCGCTCCGTCGCAGCGTCGAGCCGCCACCCTGCAGCACCATACGCGCGGTGATGACTGGCAGTGCGTTGCCATCGTCGGTCGGCGACTGCGGCTGGGAGAACGTGATGGCGAGACCAGGCGGCAGCGTGATGGTCGTCATGATCAGATCGCCTGGCGCACAGTCGGCGTGAACCGTGCCCTGGATGTTTGCATTGTCAACGGCTTCGACGATCGAGCAGAGGCCATCGGCGGCGATGCCGGGTTCCGCGGTGTTCACCGTGATCTGTGCGGCAGCCTCCGGCGCGACTGCCGCGCAGGCAGCCAGGAGCGCGATCGCGCGTATCGTCCTCATGCGTCTCCTCTTCAAGAATGAAAGCGCATGTCTATCACGCGGTGGCGACTCAACGTCCGGTATCATGCCTTCATGCGTGCACTTCTGAAGTTTCTCGTCGCCGTTGCTGTGCTAGCCGCCGTCGTCGGGGGTGGGGCCTGGTTGTGGGCGGGCCGCGCCGAAGGGCCGCAGATCCAGATACGCCAGCCCGGGAAATATGTGGGCCAGTCCACTCCGCTCGAGCTTGTGGTCGAGTCACCCGACGGTCAGTTCTCGCGCCTGGACGTCACCCTGGAGCAGGCGGGCAAGACATTTCCCGTCTTCAGCCTCGACCAGCCGGCGCAAGGCTCGGTGAAGCAGGAAGCCGCCGAGCGCCTCTACGTCTCGCGCCAGCTCGGCAAGAAGGCCATGCCTGAGCTGCAGGCGGGCCCGGCGCGCATCGTGGTGCGGGCCGCACGCCCCGTGGTCTACGGCATCCGCCAGGCGGAATCGGAAAATATCCGCGACGTCGAAGTGCGGCTCGAGCCGCCGCGCGTCGCGGTCCTTTCGACGTTCCACTATGTGAACCACGGCGGCGCGGAGCTCGTCGTCTATCGCGCGATACCCGCGGACGTCGCGTCCGGCGTGCGCGTGGGCGACAAGACCTATCCCGGGTTCCCCGCCACGAGCGCAGGCATCAAGAGCGACGCGTCGATGCGGGTCGCCTTTTTCGCCCTTCTGCACGATCAGGACCTCAACGCGCCGATCCGGTTGTTCGCGCTCGACCCCGCCGGCAACGAGGCGGTGGCCGCGCTCGACCATCGGCCGTTCGCGAAGCCGTTCCTGCGCAGCAAGATCGAGATCGACGACCGCTTCCTGCAGCATGTCGTGCCGCAAATCGCCGCCGCGGCGCCCGCGATGCAGCTGTCGACCGCGCTGGACGATCAGTTGAATTCGTTCCTGAAGATCAACGGGGATCTGCGGCGGCAGAACAACCAGACGATCGCGGAACTGGCGGAAAAGACGGCACCGGAGATGTTATGGCGAGGTCCGTTCAAGGCGCTGACCAACGCGGCCGTGGAAGCGCGCTTCGCCGACAACCGCACGTACTTCTACAAGGGGAAGGAAGTCGATCGCCAGGTGCACCTCGGCTTCGACCTGGCGGTCACGGCGCACGTGCCAGTTGGGGCGGCGCATGACGGCCGCGTGATCCATGCCGGCGACCTGGGCATCTACGGCAACGCGGTTGTCGTGGACCATGGCCTCGGCGTGCAGTCGCTCTACGCCCACCTGTCGTCGATCGACGCGAAGGTTGGAGACGTCGTGAAGATGGGCCACGTGCTGGGCCGCAGCGGCACCACCGGCCTGGCACTCGGCGACCACCTCCATTTCACGATGCTGCTGAACGGGAACGCCGTCAATCCCGTCGAATGGTGGGATCCCAAATGGATGGAAGACCGCGTCTTCCGCAAGATCCGGGAGGCCGGGGGCGGCGTGTCATAATTAATCGCTTCATGGTCCGACCGTTCAAGAAAAGTACGGCCGCGGCCGTTCTGGCGTTGGCCCTCGGCGTGAGCGCCTGCGGGAGCACGCAGCAGGAGGCCGCCCGCGCGGCTGACGCCGCCGCTGTCACCGATCCCGTCGATCCTGCGACCGCCGGCAGCGTGACCGGCCGGATCTCGTTCGAAGGCGCCGTCCCCAGGCCGACGCCGATCAAGATGGCGTCGGATCCGATCTGCGAGAAGCAGGGCGCCGCCGTGACGGAGACGATCGTCGTTGGCGCCGATGGCGGGTTGAAGAATGTCTTCGTCTATGTGAAGGACGGGCTCGGGAACGTTCGGTTCCCGGTGCCCGCCGCGCCCGTGGTTCTCGATCAGAAGGGTTGCCGGTACGTGCCGCACGTCTTTGGCGTGCGGGCCGGGCAGCCGATAGAGATCATCAGCAGCGACCCGACGCTCCACAACATCCACGCCATCCCGCAGGCGAACCGCGAGTTCAATACTGGTCAACCGGTCCCGGGCGTGCCCCACCGGCACACGTTCAGCACGAATGAAGTGATGGTGCCGTTCACGTGCGACGTCCACCGCTGGATGAGCGCGTACGTCGGCGTGCTCGACCACCCTTTCTATTCGGTGACGTCGGAGGCCGGCGACTTCGAGCTGCGGGGCCTTCCTCCTGGCACCTACACCATCGAGGCGTGGCACGAGAAGCTCGGTACGCAGACGCAAACCGTGACGATCGCCGGGAAGGAAGCCAGGACCGTGCAGTTCTCGTTCAAGGCGACCTGATACCTCTCCCATGCTGCTTCACCTCTTCGCCGCGCTCGTGGCGGTATCCACGGCAATCCTGATTTTCGCGGGCGGGCTCGTGACGAGCACCGGCTCGGGCCTTTCGGTGCCCGACTGGCCGAATACCTACGGCTGGTTCATGTTCTCGTTTCCGCTCGACAAGATGGTGGGCGGGATCTTTTATGAGCACAGCCACCGGTTGATCGCCAGCACCGTCGGATTCCTCATCGTCGTGCTCGCGCTCTGGCTGTGGCGAGCCGAGCCGCGCGCGTGGGTGCGGCGCCTCGGCTACATCGCGCTTGCCGCCGTGATCACGCAGGGGATCCTTGGCGGGATCACGGTGCTCTGGCTCCTGCCGAAACCGATCTCGATCTCCCATGCCGGGCTCGCCCAGCTCGTCTTCTGTCTCACCGCCACGATCGCGCTCGCGACCTCGCGCGGCTGGTGCCAGGCGTACGTGCGTGGCGGCGCCACGCTCCGCGACGACCGGGTGCTGCGGCAGATCGCCATCGCGACGACAGCGGTGATCTATGCACAGATCATTGCCGGCGCCACGATGCGGCACAACCAGGCCGGTCTCGCCATCCCTGACTTTCCGCTGGCGTTCGGCCAGCTCATCCCGCCGCTCTGGGACCTGAAGATCGCCTTTCATTTTGCGCACCGCGTGGGCGCGCTCATCGTCACGGCACTCGTCCTCGCGACGACCGGTCACGTCTTCCTTCACCATCGGGGCCGTCCAGAACTGACGCGCCCCGGCGCGCTGCTCCTTGTCCTGCTGACGGCCCAGATCACGCTCGGCGCGCTCGCGGTGCTCAGTGGCCTCGATCACATCGTCAATTCGCTGCACGTGGTGACCGGCGGCCTGGTGCTCGTCACGTCGCTCGTGCTGACGCTGCGAGCGAACCGGATGTACTTCGACGCGCCGCGCGCCTCGTGGAGGGAGGCGGCATGAAGACGCAGGCGGCGGCCGTGTCGCCTGTCCCTGCGGCCGGCGAGCAGGTGCAGCAGGCGGGCCGCGTGGCGGACTTCGTCACGCTGACCAGGCCGCGTCTCAATCTGCTCGTGCTCGTCACGACGCTTGCCGGTGTGTATCTGGCTGCGCCCGAAGGCGTCCCGCTGCCGCTGCTCCTTCACACCCTGGTCGGTACCGCCCTGGTCGCCGGCGGTGCGGCGGCGCTCAATCAGGTGTGGGAACGCGACACCGACCGGCTGATGCGGCGCACGAGCACGCGGCCGCTGCCCGCCGGCCGTCTGCGGACGGCCGACGGGGCGTGGTTCGGCGTGTTGCTGGCCGTCGCGGGCATCGCCGAGCTCGCGCTCGCGGTGAACGCGCTGTCCGCAGTCGTCGCGGCGCTCACGCTCGCGAGCTACGTGTTCGTCTACACGCCGATGAAACGCCGCAGCTCGCACTCGACGCTGGTGGGCGCGATCCCGGGCGCCTTGCCGCCAGTCATCGGCTGGGCGGCCGTGACCGGATCGATGACGTTACCCGCGCTCGTGCTCTTCGGCATCCAGTTCTTCTGGCAGATGCCGCACTTCCTCGCCATCGCCTGGATGTATCGCGACGACTACGCCGCGGCCGGCATCCCTCTGCTGCCGGCGATGGAGCCAGACGGCCGCCGCACCGGCCAGCAGGCGCTGCTGTACGCGGCTGCCCTGTGGCCCGTGAGCCTGATGCCCGCCCTCGTCGGCCTGGCCGGCGCGCCGTACAGCCTGCTCGCCACCGCCCTCGGGTTCGCCTTCATCGCACTGGCCGCGCTCTTCGCGCGCCGGCGCTCGATGGTCACTGCGCGGCGTCTGTTCCTCTTCTCCATCATGTACCTGCCGCTCCTCTGGGGCGCGCTCGTCGCCGATCGGCTCTGGCCGTGATTGACATCGCCGATCTCCCGGTCCTCAATGCCACTCTCAACGGCGCGTCAGCGATCTTCCTGCTGTCCGGGTACCTCTGCATCCGCCGCGGCAGGGCCGACCTCCACAAGAAGTGCATGCTCGGCGCGCTCACCGCGTCGGCGCTCTTTCTCACCTCATATGTCATCTATCACGCCAACACGGGTTCGCGGCCGTTCGAGGGACAGGGCGGGATTCGTGTCGTCTACTTCACGATCCTGATCACGCACGTCGTGCTGGCAGCTGCGATCCTCCCGCTCGCGCTGATGACGGCCGCTCGTGGCCTGCGTTCGCAGTTCGACCGTCATGTGCGGATCGCACGATGGACGCTGCCGATCTGGGGCTACGTTTCAGTGACCGGCGTCGTCATCTACTTGATGCTGTACCAGTGGTATTAGACAGGTCGGCCGTCCAAAAGGACGTCCTGAAATCCAGACAAAGTGGTTCGGGTGTATAAGATATAGGCTCCAGGGGGAAACCCGATGGGACGTCTGCAGATCATCGCCACCGCGCTGATGACGCTGGGCTTCGCCGCGCCGGCCATCGCCCAGGGCCGTGTCACCGGCATCGTCCAGGACCCGGATGGCCGGCCGATCAAGGGAGCCACGATCCGCGCGCTCAATCCCGAGACTTCATCGCGCGAGTGGACCGCTGCCACTGACGACAGGGGACGTTTCGTCCTCCTCGGGCTCCGCCTCGGAAACAACTGGAGGTTCATCGCCGAGGCGCCTGGGTACTTCGCGTCCGAAGGCACGGCGCCGGTGCGCAGCAGTTTCGGGCCGCCGCTGACGTTCAGCTTGCGTCGCGATCCAGGGCCGGTCCCAGGCGCGCTCGTCAGGGACATCCAGAAGCTGCTCGACGAGGCCAGCGCACTGCGCGATGAAGGCCGTCTCGACCAGGCGATTGCGGCGTTTCAGTCGATTCAGGCCAGGAACCAGAAGTTGACGAGCGTGAACCTGGTCATTGCAGGCGTCTACCGTCAGAAGGCCGAGCAGGAACGCGACACGGCGGCGCGCCTGGCACTGCTCGAGCGGGCCTCCGCCGCCTACGGCGAAGTGTTGAAGACCGATGCCGACCACGAATACGCAAAGGCTGAGCTGTCAGCCGTGCTGGCCACCCTCAACGAGCTGAAGTAACCGCGGTGCCTGCCCCTCGCCGCCGATGGCAGGCCATCCTGATCATCGCGCTCTTCCTCGTGGCCGTGGCGGCCGCCGCCTTCACCGGCTGGTGGTACGCACGGGAGTCGCCGCCGCACCAGGGACCGATTGTTCTCATTTCGGCTGACAACCTTGCCGCGGACCAGCTGGCGTCATATGGCGGCGCCGGTCTGGAGACTCCTGCCATCGATGCGCTGGTGAGCGACAGCGTGGTGTTCGACCGCGCCTACGCGCACTCGCCGCTGACGCTGCCGTCTCACGCCTCGATCCTCTCCGGCCAGCTGCCCTTCGAGCACGGCGTTCGAGATGATGCCGGCTTCGCCATGAAGGATGACGCGCGCACGCTCGCCGAACTGCTGCGAAACCGGGGCTTCAACACGGGAGCCGCGGTCTCGACGATCCTGCTGCGCGGCGAGTCGGGCGTGGCGCAGGGCTTCTCCTTCTTCGACGCGGATATCCCCGAGCACCTGGACGGCGAGGCGGCGGCCACCGCTCGCGACTCGGCGCAGACGATCGAGGCGGCCGAGCAGTGGATGCGAACGCAGGACGACCAGCGGTTCCTGCTGTTCGTTCAGGTCGACGACGCGGCGGCCGACGAGGTGATCGGCCGCGTCGTCCAGGAGCTGAAGGATCGCGATCTGTACGACGACGCGACGATCGTCCTCGTCGGCGATCATGGCGCGGAGCAGGGCTCGCCTTCGCTCGCCGACACGCTGCTGCACGTGCCCCTCATCGTCAAGCAGCCGGACCGCGAAGGCGCGGGGCGCCGAGTCGTCTCGCCCGTGCAGCATATCGACCTGCTGCCCACGATCCTCGACCTGGTGCGCGCGCCGATTCCGTCCGGCATTCGCGGCCGCTCGCTGCGCTCGATCCTCGACGACGAGGACGCGACGATTCCCGACCAGCCGATCTATGCCGAATCCCTTTCGGCGTACTTCCGTCTCGGCGGCCACCCCGTGTACGGTGTCACCAGCGGTGCGCGGCGACTCATCCGCGGCGAGCGCGAAGAAATCTTCGACCTTCAGACCGGCGGAGTGTCGCTGCCGCTCGACACCGAGGACGCGATCCGCCTGAGGGCGGCGCTCGATCGCCTGCTGGCCGGGCGCCGCATCGAGAAGCCTTCTCCAATCGCGCCAGCCGACGAAGCCGCGTATGCGGCGCTCGGATACCTGCCCGACCTCAGGCTGGTATCGGCCGCGCCTGTCGCCATTGAACCGGCGGTGCAGGCGAAGCTGATCGAGATGCACCGATCGGCGGCACTGCTCGTCGCGCAGAAGAGCTTCGCCCCGGCGATCGAGCTCCTGCGCTCGATCGCGCGGGCGCACCCGGAGCTGGCAGTCGTTCACTACCAGATCGGCTCGCTGCTGCTGCGCACGGCCCGATACGCAGAGGCGGCGGACGCGTTCGCCGAGGCGGCGCGGCTCCAGCCCGACAACGCCGACATCCCCGTGGCGCTCGCGATGTTGTGGCTCCGCGCACGGGACTACGAGCAGGCGATGAGTCACGCCGAGGCGGCCGTGGCGCTCGCCAACGCCCACCAGCCGGACGCGCGCGCGACGGCACACACGATCGCCGCCCGGGTGGCGCTCGCCCGGCTCGACGCGGACGCCGCGACGCGCCACGCCGCAGCCGCGCACGAGGCGGACGCCACGCTTCAATTGCCGCAGTTCGTGCGCGGGCGCCTCCTCTACGAGGACGCGCGCTACGAGGAAGCGGCGCAGGCGCTGCAAGAAGCGCTCGCCGCGTCGCGCGGGAGCGGTCGGCCGCTCGAGGATCTTCATGCGTCGCTCGGAGACGCGTTCGCGCGGCTCGATCGCTACAGCGAGGCGGAGATGGAGTACCGCGAGGAACTACGCGCGTTCCCCCGCAGCATCCGCACCTACTCGAGCCTCGCGATGCTGTACCGCGCTTCGAACCGCGACCGTGACGTGGAGCAGGTGATCGAGGACCTGATGGATGCCACGCCGACGCCGGAAGGCTACTCGATCGCCGCGCGGCTCTGGACGATCGTCGGCGAGCGCTCGCGCGCCGAGGCCGTGCGCGCCGATGCGCGAGCGCGCTTCCGCGGCGACCCGTCGCTGGCGCTCCTCGAATTGGAGCCGTAGCCAGGCCGACCTGAAGGTCGGCCTCTACATTCCGCCTACGTGCCA
>DATDHP010000067.1:0-6058 GCA_036521515.1 Vicinamibacterales bacterium | reverse complement strand
AATCCAGGTTGCCCGTAGGTTCGTCGGCAAGCAGTATCGATGGCTCGCCGGCGACGGCGCGCGCCACGGCCACGCGCTGCTGTTGTCCGCCCGAAAGCTGACCGGGAAGATGCTTCGAGCGATGGCCCATGCCGACGCGCTCAAGCGCGTCCAGTACACGTTGCTTTCGCTCTGCCGGTCGCATCCCCCGGTAGGTCAGCGGCAGCTCGACGTTCTCGTACACCGTCAGGTCGCCAATGAGATTGAAGCTCTGAAAAATGAATCCGATCTCGCGGTTGCGGACCCGCGCGCGCTGGGCCGGCTTCAGGTTCGTCACCGGCTGGGCGTGCAGCGCGTACTGGCCTTCAGTGGGTGTATCCAGCAGACCCAGGATGGACAACAGCGTCGACTTGCCGCAGCCGGAGGGCCCCGCGATCGCGACGTACTCTCCCGTGCGGATCTCGATGTTGATGTTGTCGAGCGCGTGCGTCTCGACTTCGTCGGTGTAGAAGACTTTCTTGACGCCTTCGAGCCTGATCAGCGGGTGATCCCCGTTGCCCATCGCGTTCGCGCCTCCAAACCTCCAACCCGATTTTCGTAGGGGATGGCTTCAGCCGGCCCCCGCGACCAGTGGGATGTCGTTCCTATCGCAACCGCACACGATCGACGGCGTCCCATGCCGACATGTCCGAGAGCACTACTTGATCGCCCTCGCCCAGACCCGAGACGATCTCGATCCGGTTCACCGAGCTTCGGCCCACCCGGACCTGCGCCCGCTCGGCGTTGCCAGACGCGTCCACCACCTTGAACAGCGCGATCGTGCTCTGCTCCTGTCCGAAGGCCGGCCGGCCCACCTGCAGCGTGCTTGCCACGCGTTCGAGCTCGATCGTCCCGTCGACGCTGAGATCGGGGACGGCGCCGCGGGGAAGCGCTTCCGTCAGCGAGACGTCAACCGTGACGGTGCCGCTCACCGCCGCAGGGTCCTTCCGGCTCACGCGCCCGGCGATGATGCCGTTGCGGGTATCGATCTGTGCGAGCTGCCCGATCTCGACATCCTTGGCCTGCGTTTCCGGAATCCGCAGCTCCGCCTTGAGCCGGGCCGGATCTGCCACCCGCGCCAGGTTCTGTCCCGGGGCGACCCGCTGGCCCACTTCGACCGGCACCTGCTGCAGAACACCGGCGAACCCGGGGCGGACTTTCAACGCGGCGAGCCTGCTCTCCTGCAGATTGGACACCGCTCGCGCCTGATCGAGCGCCGCCTGCTGCACGCGAATGCGCGTCCCCAGAGAGTCCTCCGCCATCGATTGGCGTTTCTTTTCGATCTCGTACCGTGTCTGCAACGTGTCGGCGCGCAGCTGCGACTGCTTGAGCACGATGCCCGCGACGAGCTGCTGATCGGCGAGCTCTTTGTTCGCTTCCGCATCCATCTGCGCCTGCTTGTACTCGGCTTCGATGCTGGCCACCTGCGCCTGCTGGGTGAGGAGGTCGTTTTGAAGCTGGACGCGAAGGTTTGCGAGCGCCGCCTCCGCCGACTGCACCGCCAGCCGCGCGTTGAGCGCCTCCTGCTCGACCTGCGGATTGCTCAACTCGAGGACTACGGACTCGGGACCCACGTCGGCGCCGGGTCGAAGAAGAATCCGCTCCACACGGCCATCGGTGTTGGCCGGGAGCCAGCGCGTGTCCTCCGGGACCAGCGTGCCCAGGCCCCGCACCTGCCGAACCAGTACGCCGCGCGTGACGGTGTCGACGAGCAATGTGGCCCGATCGACCGACGGCGCGGCCGGCTCCATGCGTGCGAGCGCCACCGAGACGAGGATCAGGACGAGTGCGCCGGCCACAGCGTACGCACTCTGACGCAGACGCCTTCGGCGGATGATTGCGGGGTCGCGGGCGATGTCCACCATGTCCTGTTCCGGCCGTGGAGGGTCAAAGGGTATGCCAGGTCTGAGCCGGAAGTCAGGGGCCAATTCAGGCGGCTCTGTTGCGGTCTGTCGCGGCCGGGCCCTCGAGGTGTCCGTTTCCGGGACGACTGGTGCCCGCCCGTGCACGCTGAAATCGGGCTGGCTGGAGCCGGTTCCACGACCGCGGAGAACTGTTCGCGGTCAACCGGTGTCTAACCGTCGCAGGCAGACCGGCGGCTCACAGGGCTCACAGGAGGTGCGGTGGAAACCTTCCTTGACGACCTGAGATACGCGCTGCGGACGTTCCGCCAGCACCGCGGTTTTACGGCGGCGGCGGTGGCTGCGCTGGCGCTCGGGATCGGCGCGAACACGGCGATCTTTTCGGTCGTGAACGCCGTCCTGTTGAAGCCCGTGCCGTTCCCCGAGGCGGATCGGCTCGTGACATTCCTGAACACGTCGCCGCAGGGGTCGGGACCGGGGGCGTCACCGGCAAAGTTCCAGCATTGGCGGGAACAGTCGACGGTCGTTCAGGACGTCGCGGCCTTCCGGACGAACGTGGTGAACTACACGAGCGGCGCCTTCCCGGAACAACTCCGCGCGGGCCAGGTCAGCGCCGACTATTTCCGGCTGTTCGGCGCGCCGGTGTTCCAGGGGCGCACCTTCAGCGCGGAGGAAGACCGGCCGAACGGCCAACGGGTCGCGGTGCTGAGCCATGGCTTGTGGACGCGCCGGTTCGCCGGCGATCCGGCCGTCATCGGCCGCACCATTTCGCTGAGCGGTGATCCCCACGTCGTGATCGGCATCATCGGGCCCGCCTTCGACGTGGCCGAATTCGGTGCGCCTCCGGATTTGTGGATTCCCTTTCAGCTGGATCCAAACACGACGGACCAGGGCCATTACTTTCAGGCAGCGGGCCGCCTGAAGCCGGGCGTCCCGCTCGCGCAGGCGCAGGCGCGCCTGCAGGTGTCGGCCGCGGAGTTCCGCAGCAAGTTTCCGAACGTTCAGGCGAACCAGGGCTTCTCCGTCGAGCGGTTCCAGGACGTCGTCGTCAGAGATGCGCGCCCGACCTTGCTGATCTTGAGCGCCGCTGTCGGCTTCGTCCTGCTGATCGCATGCGCGAACGTCGCCAATCTGCTGCTCGTCCGCGCGACGGCGCGCAGGCGCGAGATTGCGATCCGTGCCGCGATTGGCGCCGGTCGGGGACAGATCATCCGACAGCTCCTGACGGAAAGCGTGATCCTGTCACTGGCTGGCGGGGCAGTGGGGCTGCTCGTTGGGCTTGCCGGCATTCGCGCGCTTCTGTCCGTCAACACCGCCGGCCTGCCGCGGATCGGCGACGAAGGAGCGCTGGTGACTCTGGATTGGCGCGTGCTCGCCTTTACGGTGCTGGTTGCCGTTGGCACCGGGCTGCTCTTTGGCCTGATGCCGGCGCTTCAGAGCTCGCGCGCCGATCTCAACGCGACACTCAAGGACAGCGCCGGCCGCTCAGGCGCCGTGCTGCGGCACAACAAGGCGCGGTCGCTCCTTGTCGTGGTCGAGGTCGCCCTGGCGCTGGTGCTGCTCGTCGGATCGGCGCTGTTGATCCGCACGCTGGTGGCGCTGCGCACCGTCGAGCCGGGATTCAACCCGAGTAACGTCCTGACGATGCGGATGTCGCTGACCGGCCCACGCTTTCTCACCTCTCCCGCGGTGGAACAGCTGGTTCGCGATGGCGCGGAGCGCCTCCGCACGGTGCCCGGCGTCGAGCAGGCCGGCGCGACGTGCTGCGTGCCGCTCGAAGGCGGCTACGGCTTGCCGTTCCTGATCGTGGGCCGCCCGCTGACCGAAAAAGGTCCGTTTCATGGCGGCGGCGGCTGGCTGACGATCTCCGAGGGATACTTCGATGTCTTCAGGATTCCCGTCAAGCGAGGCCGTGCGTTCACCGCGCGTGACGACCGTCTCGCGCCGCCGGTGGTCGTCATCAACGAGACGATGGCCCGCCGGTTCTGGCCGAACGGGGATCCGCTCAACGACCGCCTGGTGATCGGCCGAGGCGTGATGGCCGAGTTCGCGAGCGAGCCGGAGCGGCAGATCATCGGCATCGTGGGAGACGTTCGCGACGGTGGGCTCAACAACGATCCAGGGCCGCGCATGTACATCCCGCAAGGACAGGTGCCCGACGCGGCGAACGCCCTGAACGTTCGCATCACGCCCATTGCGTGGGTTGTCCGCACACGTGTCGACCCCTACTCGGTGAGCGGTGCCGTCCAGGAACAGCTCCGTCAGGTGACCGGCCTGCCGGTTGCGGATGTTCGCTCGATGGAGGACATCGTATCGCGATCGATCTCCCGCCAGCGCTTCAACGTGCTGCTGATGACCGTCTTTGGCGCGTCGGCGCTGCTGCTCGCGTCGATCGGCATCTATGGATTGATGGCGTATTCCGTTCAGCAGCGCACGCAGGAGATCGGCATCCGGATGGCGCTCGGCGCCGAGGCAGACCACGTCCGGCGGATGGTCGTCTTCCAGGGCATGCGGCTGACGGCCATCGGCGTGATCGTCGGGCTCGCGGCGGCATTCGGGCTGACCCGGTTGATGGCCGGTTTCCTGTTCGGCGTCCAGCCGCGCGACGCGGTGGTATTCGTCGGAGTGCCGCTCCTTCTGATTCTCGTCTCGCTGCTCGCCGTGTGGCACCCGGCGCGACGGGCGAGCGGCGTGAGCCCGCTGGCCGCGCTGCGTTACGAGTAGCGGGGACGATTGGATGATTTATGAATCAGGATTCCTTGGACTGTTCGAGAACAGGCTTGATGTCGATGACCGGCGTGCCGTCGATCGCCTCGAGGCCCTGCACGGTCAGCCAGCGCTCGTTCTCAATCTCGAGGACCGTGACCCGGTGCAGGCCGATCGGATTGGGCCGATCGGCGGAACGCGTCGCAAAGACGCCGGTCAACGGCCGGCTCACGTCATCTCGTGGATGAACCGCGAGCACATCACGCCGCGCCGCGTGCAGCCACGTCAGAATCACAATCTCCTGGCCCGCCCTGATCCCGTCGAGACCGCTCTTGAAACGGGCGAGAACTTCCACCCGTGACGTGGGGGCCCCTTCCCAGCCCTGCTTTGGAGCGTCGGCGCATTCCTTGAGGCTGGAGTGAACCCGGGCGATCGGAACGGCCGGGTAGCTCGTCGTTGTGTCCGCCTGCATTCGAACAGACTAACGGATGCCGGACTCCGTGTGGGTCCGGGCCACATCAACCTCGAGAAACGCGTCAGGCCTCTGCGGTGGACAGCAACGATTCGTGAGTCCTGCTCAGCGGCGCCTGGCTGGCGTCTATGACCGTCCCGTCGCCCATGAACCACAACGCTGCCGCAATGAGCAGTGCTGCAATCAGCACCGCGATCATGATCAGCCAGGTATTCGAGCGCTTCCTGACGATGGCGATCGGCTCCATCTGTTCCTCACTTGATGTCCTGCGTCACAGGTTGCTCGTACGCGCGCGCGACCGCTGGCTGGTCGGCGGGCAGCGGACGTCGCTCGATGATGATCTCCTCGTTCACGATCGGGATACGGACCTGCTCGCCCGGACGGGCATTCTCCAGAGCCTGCCGCAGGTGAGCCACGGAAACCTGTTGCGTGATCGTGGGTGACCAGGGCGCGCCGGCTGCAACCTGGCCGGGCTGCCACCAGCGGTCCCAGAATTCGATATAGTTCTGCGCGCGCTCGGCGCAGAGCTCCTGCACGCGCGCCGCTTCGAGGCCGGGCACGAAGAGGCGCTTCTGCCGATCCTGCCGCTCGGCACGCTCGAACGGAATCAGCACGTGCGGATCGCCGCACACGTCGAAGAGCTTCGAGTCGAGCTCGACGTCGAGGTAGGTGGCTTTCATCGTCGCTGTATCGACGATGAGATCCTTCACTTCACCGATGCTGCGACCAGCGGAATTGATGACATCCCAGCCGCGCGGATCGGTCTGGTGTCTGTCGACCTTGTAATCGCTGAGGCGAGACAGCCGCTCGAACCGTATCATGGCAGCCCTCCAGAGATCTTCTTTCGGATCCGACTGCAATGCCGGTACCTCGCGGGCAGCCGCGCACGGTCCAGGTGGCCCGCGGCCTGTGGCTTCCGCGGAAGGACTGAGAATCAGTCGAGCCGGACGAGCCCGCGGCGAGCCGCCACTTTCACCGCCTCGGTGCGGCTCGTGACACC
>DATDHP010000066.1:0-5434 GCA_036521515.1 Vicinamibacterales bacterium | reverse complement strand
GAGGCGATGAGGGCCGCCCTGCAGCCGGGGACAGCGTCCCGTGGGGGATCGCGATGAAGCACTCCAGCAACGGCATGACGCTCGTTCTTCTGCTGTTTTCTGTCATCGCGCTCCCGGCCTGCGAAGAGCTGGTCGTGCGCGACACACAAAGCCTGCTCGCTCCCAGGCTCCATCGGTCCGAGATCGTCGGCATCGTCGCTGGCTTCGGAACGACGTTCGCGGCCATGCCAGACCTGCTGGCGATGCTCAAGCGCCGGTCGAGCAAGGGAATGAATCCGCGCATGGCCGCGATCATGGGCGTCTTCCAAATCGTCTGGATCTACTACGGCCTGTTGATCTTGTCGCGGCCGGTCATTGTCTGGAACGCCATCGCCGTCGTGATCAACTTCGTCAGCGTCGCCGCGTACTTCTACTTTGCGCGGCGCGAAAGAGACCGATTCCCAACTCTCAACCCGCTAACGGAGGCCCAACGCCCAACTTCCAACCCGCTGACGCGGGCGTGATCGGTGCTCGAGCTCCCGACGTTCAGATGCCGGCAAGCTGATCGGCCGCGAGCGCCTGCGAGTTGCTGGTTGACGAAAGCGAGGTCGGCGAGGTCGTGTGGAGGAGGATTCGGAGCACGCGGGAGCGAGCGCGACGGTCGCGAGAGCGACGAAAAGTCGAATAATTTTCGCATTTCGGAGGTCTGCCGAATCGGCATAGCCGCCGGCCGCCGCGCTGCGTCACCGTAGGCCAGTTCTACCGGGGGAGGTTACGCAGCATGAGGATGCCTGTCATCGCCGCGGCGATACTCGCGCTGGCGCTTGGAATGTCGTGCGAGAACGGGTCGGCCGCGCAGCAGCCTGCGAAGTCGGCCCAGCCTGCGAAGTCGGCCAAGCCTGCGACAGCCGCCGAGCTCGATCGCCTGCTCGCTCCGATTGCGCTCTATCCCGACACGTTGCTCGCCCAGATCCTGCTCTGCGCGGCCGACCCGCCCAAGGTGGCCGAGCTCGCGAAATGGCTGGGCGACGACCCGAACCGCAAAGGCACGGAGCTTCAGGACGACTTGACCGTCTATGGCTTCGAGCCGAGCTTCGTGGCGCTGGCGCTGTTTCCCCAGGTGGTGAACCAGATGGCGAAGCAGCTCGACTGGACGACGAGCCTGGGCCAGGCGTTCGCGGCGAACCGGACGGGGGTGTTCGACAGCATCCAGCGCTTGCGGGCCCAGGCGCAGAAATCGGGCGCGCTGAAGGACACGCCGCAGCAGGACGTCGAGACGAAGACCACGTCGGGCGGGCAGCAGGTGATCGTGATCGAGCCGGCCAACCCGCAGGTCATCTACGTTCCCCAATACAACCCGACGGTGGTCTACACCCAGCCTGCCACGACGACGGTCGTCGTGCAGGAGGACAACAGCGCCGATGCCGCCGTGGCCGGCCTGATCGGGTTCACCGCGGGCATTGCGCTCGGCGCGGCCATCGACAACGACTACTACTACGGACCCTACGGATGGCATGGCGGCGCCTACATGTACAACGACGCGTGGGACGACTACTACGACGCGCGCGAAGATGCGCGTGAAGACTGGATGGATCATCGCGAGGATCTGGCCGAGGAGCGCGGCGAACGATCGCGTGACAATCAGGAGCAGCGCACCGAGCGGGCAGAGGGCCGCCAGGAGACGCGGACCGACGCGCAGGGGCAGCGCACCGAGCGGCAGGAGAACAGACCGCAGACGCAGGGCGCGGCGGCGACACAGAGCACCACACGTTCATCCGGCTCGGGCGCGGCGCGCGGACACAGCGGCGCCACTCAGCAGGCGGCGGCACCCCAGAATCGCAGCGGCACCAGTTCCGACGCCTTCTCGGGATACTCGAGCGGCCGATCCGAACGCGCCGCGAGTACGCGGGGCCAGAGCAGCCGGGGCAGTTCGCGCGGAGGAGGAGGCGGCGGCGGCCGGCGCCGCTGACGTCTATGGGAGTTCACAACGTGACGAGACGGCTGAGACGACTGGCGGTGTCGGCGGTCGCGTGCGCAGCACTCGCTCTCGGTGCGTCGTGCTCGGCGGCGCCGGAGCCGCCGTCGCAGCCCACGTTCCGGGCGCCGGAAGACGCCGTGAAAGCGCTCGGCGCGGCGGTCGAGAAGGGCGACCTGGACGGCGTCGTCGCCATCTTTGGCGCCGACGGGAAAGAGCTTATCGACTCCTCGGACCCGGTGACCGCGCGTCACAACCGCCAGGTCTTTGCCACCGCGGTGGCCGAGCGATGGCGGCTCGTTGACGAGGGCGATCACAAGACGCTCGTCATCGGCAACGAGGAATGGCCGTTTCCAGTTCCGCTCGTGCAGGAGGCGGGAGGCTGGCGATTCGATACGGCCGCGGGCAAGGAGGAAGTGCTCGCGCGCCGCATCGGGCGCAACGAGCTGGCGGCGATCGAGGTCTGCCGCACGTACGTCACGGCGCAGCGGCTCTACGCGAAACTGCGACACGACGGGAAGCGCGCCGGCTTGTATGCGAGGACCGTGCGCAGCGATCCCGGCCGGCAGAACGGCCTGTATTGGCCGCCCGTACGCGGGCAGGCGCGCAGTCCGCTGGGCGACCTGATGGCAGAGGCGGCGGAGGAACGCGGGTCAGGGGGGGATCGTCAGCAGCCGTCGCCGTTTCACGGCTACTACTTCAAGATCCTGACCGCACAGGGCGCCGCCGCGGCTGGCGGGGCGAAGGACTACGTGGTCAACGGCGAGATGTCAGGCGGCTTTGCGCTCGTCGCGTGGCCGGCGCAGTACGACGCCACGGGCATCATGACCTTCGTCGTGAACCAGGACGGCATCGTCCACGAAAAGGACCTCGGACCCGGGACCGAGGCTGCGGCCAGAATCATCACAAGCTACGATCCCGATGCGTCGTGGGCCGCGGCCGAGTGACGGCCGCAGCGCAAGCGGACGTGAAGGAGAGGTGCTCGAGCTCGGCACGGGCGCGGCCGTGACCGAAGCGCGTGACGCGTACGCAGGTGTCGGCCGTCGGGCGGCACAGGAATGACGTCGCTTCTGGCGTGAGCCGCGGCGGGTGCGTTCATGGGTGATACGATCGCCGCGTTCGTCCGCGTCGTCATGCTGGCGCTCGCCGCGTTGCTGCCGATCATCAATCCGCCCGGCGCGGCGCCGATCTTCCTGTCGATGACGCCGGGAGCATCCGACGCGGTACGCACGGCGCTGGCCCGCCGTATCGCGCGCAACTCGTTCGTGCTGCTCGTCGCGGCGATGCTCGTCGGTTCGTACGTGCTGATCTTCTTCGGGCTGTCGCTCGCCGTGGTGAAGATCGCCGGGGGCCTGCTGGTGATCGCAACGGCGTGGCACCTGATCCGGGCGGAGCAGAGCCCCGATTCGACGCTCGTCGCGACATCGCCGGCGGCGTCGGCCGAGCAGATCGCCAGCCACAGCTTCTATCCGCTCACCTTCCCGCTCACGATCGGCCCGGGATCGATATCTGTCGCCGTAACGCTCGGCGCCGGCGTCCGAGTCCGTGATGTGGCTGATGTCACCGGAGTGCTGGGTGCAGTCGCGGGTATCGTGCTCGTGTCGGCCGCCGTCTATTTCTGTTACCGCTTCGCGTCGCGCCTGCTCCGCGTGCTCGGTGGAACGGGCACCGTGGTGCTGCTCCGCCTCTCGGCGTTCATACTCCTGTCGGTGGGCGTTCAGATCTTCTGCGACGGCCTCGTCGAACGATTCGAAGTCCTGGCCCCTTCGTCGCTAAAAGCGGTAGACGAGGCTGGCGGAATAGAAGCCGAAGCCGGACGACACGAACGTGTCCGCCAGGAAGGCGCCCGGTAGGAATCGCGTGACGACGCCCTGCAGCTGGAGGTGCTGCGTTGCCTGCCAGATGACGAGCACGCCCGGGTTCGTTCCAACGTAACTCCCTTCGCCCGCAGCGGGTGGGATGAGCAGCCGCAGGTCCGTGCCGTACACGCCGTCGCCGGTCGAGGTACGCCAGTAGCTCGGCGCCTCGAAGCCGAGCACGAGGTCCCGCCGTGGCGCCATCGTCAGCGCCGGCGTCAGGTCGGTGAGGTTGGTCGGCCCCAGCAGCCCGACGGCCCCGGAGTAGGAATTGCCGGGAAACAGCGGATTGAACGCGTGCAGCTGCGGATCGGCCGGGTCGCGGTCGCCGGAGGCCACATCCACGCGCACGCTCACCCGCGGGCGCCAGCCGGTGGACGCGATCTGGTACCCGGTCTCGGTTGCAAACGCCCATGCGCGGATGCGCGCGTCGCCGAATGCCCCCCACTGGAAGAGGCTGTCGTAGTTCAGGGCAAGCCGGGCGCCGGCGGCGTTCCACTTCACGCCCAACGTATGCCGAAGCTCAGGGGCCACGCCCTGCGCATAGAGAGATTGCCGGCGATCGACGCCCAGGTAGTAGACCCCGAGCTCCCCACGCTCGAAACGCGGGCTGCGGCGGCTCGCCGCTGCGCCCCAGAACAGCTGTCCCGCGTCGGACCAGTCGTCGAAGGTCCCGCCCTGCAACCCCACGAGCCGCGCCGCCGCACCAGCAAGCGTCCATGACGGCGCGCGGTAGGAGATTTGCGCGCCGTCGAAGCTCCGCTTCACGTTCAGACCGGGGCTGGCGGAAATCAACCGTGTGCTGCCAATCGCCAGTTCCTGGCGACCGGCCTTGACGGAGACGCGGTGACCGGTCCCCGCCGCCTGACGCCACTCGACGAAGCCCTGGTGCAGATCGAGCGTGTTGCGATCAGTGGGCCTCGGTGATTGCAGCCTGCCGTTGATGATGCCGCTCTGCAGCTCGGTGAAGAACCGGACGCGCGGGCCAACGTGTACGTCCGCGCCCACCAGATACCGCTGGAGCATGTAGTTGTCGATGGTCGAGGGCCGCGTGCCGGTCTCCCGGACACGGAAGCCCTCCGGCCGGTAGCGCACCTCGCCGCTCACTGTCATGAACCGGTCGTCCCGCCCGAGGCGGACGTACTTGACCGGATCCCACAGGTCGCTCTTCGGTGCGTCCTTCAGGAAGCTCCAGTCTTCGTCGGCGCGGTCGGGAAGATACGTCCTCGGCGGACGATCCTGGGCGACGGCCGACGTGCCGACCAGGATCAGTAGGAGCATCGCGATTAGACGGAACTCGATCCGTTCAGCCGACCTCGCATCCATGACGTGCATACTGCACGACGCAGGCCGGCCCGACAACCGGCGCCGCGTTCCTTGCAGGCGAAGACCCTTCCGGCTCCCAGACGGCGGGCTCGTCATCGAGCGGGGAGAGCGAGGTGCTCAGGATGCCGCCAATCGCCAGGCTGACGCCCGGGCGGATTTCAAGGCAGGCGCCGCCGCACGTCGTCTGCGAGCTCCCCAACGAATGTCCGCAGCGAAGGCCCCGCCGGCGGCGGGAGGGTGGCCCGGGAGAGGGCAGAGGTCGGCACAGCCTGCCAGGGCCACCGTGGGGACAGTGACG
>DATDHP010000065.1:0-2208 GCA_036521515.1 Vicinamibacterales bacterium | reverse complement strand
GTCGGTGCTGCGCGCCGGCCCGATACAGACATCTTCGTCGGCAAAGCGCACGTGCAGCGAGTTCTCGTCGGCTTCCGAGTAGACGGCGACGGTCTTGATGCCGAGCTCCCGGCACGCCACGATGATGCGCAGCGCGATCTCACCGCGGTTCGCGATCAGGATCTTTTTGAACATCGAACGCTCTTCACTGCGACGGGACACGGAGACACGGAGACACGGAGACTTTTATGGATCTAGGAGGGCTTGATCGCGAGCAGCCGTTCCCCGTACTGAACGGCCTGCCCGTTCTCGACGTAGATCTTCACCACTTCCCCCTCGATCTCGGCGTTGATCTCGTTCAGGAGCTTCATCGCCTCGATGATGCACAGGACCTGGCCTTTCCTGACCTTTTCGCCCACCTCGGTGAACGGCTTCGCGCCCGGCTCCGACGCGCGGAAGAAGGTGCCGACGATCGGGGACTTCACCACGGCGAGCTCCAGTTCCTCGTCGGCGGCGGTGAGGATATCGACAGCCGGCAAGGTCGGCGCATGGACGGCCGGCGCATCGACGGCCGGCGACACGTGTGGAACAGGCGACGGAAGCGGGGCGACGGCCGGTGCGCTCGGCGCCCAGTGGCCGGCCGCATTCTTCCGGACGCGCAGCTTGAAATTGTCGCGTTCGAGCTCGAACTCCGACAGCTCGTGCTCGCGCATCATGTCCAGAATCTGTTTGATCTCGTCGAGATCCATCAAGTGATAGCTGCTATCGCTCGAGCGACGGAGCCGCGGCCCGCGAACGTGAATGCCGCATCAGAGGGCCAGGAGCTCGCGCGGAACGTCGGTCAGCACCTCGCAGCCCGTCTCCGTCACCAGCACGTCGTCCTCGATTCGCACGCCGCCGAAACCGGGGAGGTACGCCCCCGGCTCGACAGTAAAGACCATCCCCGGCGCCAGCGCGACCGGCGGAATGTCGCCGCGTTTCTGGCTGATCCGGGGTTCTTCGTGAACTTCGAGACCCAAGCCGTGACCGGTCCCGTGCCCGAATGCCTCACCCAGTCCGCGCGCCTGGAGCACGCCGCGCGCGGCCGCGTCCACCGCGGAGGCGTCGACGCCCGGCCGGACCGCGGCGATGGCGGCCTGCTGGGCGGCGCGGACGGCGTCATGCAGCCGCCGGCTCTCGGCAGACGGCGGTCCCACCGACACCGTTCGCGTCAAATCGCAGCAGTATCCGTCCAAGACGCCGCCAAAGTCCAGCACCAGCAGGTCTCCCGGAGTCAGCATCCGGTCGCCGGCGCGGTAGTGCGGCAAGGCGGCATGGGGCCCGGAGGCGACAATCGTGTCGAAGGCGAGACGGTCGAAGCCCGCCTCGCGCATCGCCGCCTCCAGCACCGCGGCAAGGGCGCGCTCCCGTATCCCCGGCCGTGCGGCGGCAAACGACGCATCGGCTACGGCAGACAGGCGCCGGGCGGCTTCGGCCAGCTTCGCCACTTCGAACTCGTCCTTCACGATGCGCAACTGCTCCACGACGCGCTCGGTGGAGCGGAATTCGATGTCGAGTGGGCGCCGGCAGGCGGAGTCGCGCCACCAGGTGTGGCGCGCGACCGTGAGGTGGGCACCCTCGAATCCCACGATCGTCACACCGATCTCCGCGAGGCACTGCAGCAGCGCCTCGTCGTAGCTGGCCGGCACGTCCCACACGTGCAGCGCCGGGCACGCTGATCCCGAGTCCTGGAGCAAGCGGGCCGATTCGCGGTAGCGGAAGTCCAGGGCCAGATGCATGCGCTCGCGCGTGGCGACGAGGATGCCGGCTGAGCCGACGTGGTTGGTCAGATAGCGGATGTTGACGGCGTTGGTGACGATCACCGCATCGAGGCTCAATCGGTCGAGCGCCTCGCGGAGGCGAAGATGGCGGCGCGCCAGGAGGGTTGATGACGGCAGGGGCATGCCTGAACTCTTGTCAACTCCCAACTCCCAACCTCCAGCTCCCAAGATTCAGGCGGACCTGAAGGTCCGCCTCTACGAGTCCCTAAGAGTGTATTCGTAGAGGCGGACCTTCAGGTCCGCCTTGGGAGTTGGGAATTGGGAGTTGGGAGTTGCCGAGCGGTGCGGTCCGCGACGATCGCCTCGAGCCACGCCTCCAGCTCGTCGAGCGCGGGATCTTCCGGCGCCTCGATCGCGGCTACCGGATGGTCCAGGGTGATCGAGTCGAGCGCTTCCATGGCCCGCGTAT
>DATDHP010000064.1:0-1835 GCA_036521515.1 Vicinamibacterales bacterium | reverse complement strand
GTCCGGCGCCGCCGACTGTCGTGGTGTAGGTCGGTCGGTCCGTCCGTCCGCTGCATGATCGAACCACCTGAAATCAAACAGGCCGGTGACCGTTGCAGTGTGATCCCGTGTGCTCCGCCCTGGCGGGTCATGGACGCGCTCGCACCGTCGCCACGCTCACGTTCTGCACGCGGTCCACGAAGTCGATCTGCACGCCGGGACTGCTGCTGAACCGCCGGGCGAATTCCTCGCGCTCGGCGTTCCCGTCGAGCACCAGGAACGCCGCCCGGTTCCGTTCGGCGATCGCCGCTATCGTCAACGCCAGTCGCCCGGGCGGAATCCGGTCCCAGCGGAGCGTCGTGCGGCCGCTGTAATGCCGAATGCTCCCGCTGTGCAGTGAGGCGAGGACTATCGCATCGGCGGCGCTGTTTCGCTCGATCCACGAGGCGACCGCCGGGTACTTCGATTCGACCACGCGCAACCGGAAGACGCCGCGGTCCTGGAGGAAATCATACGACGCGGCCGCCGCGCTGCCCGCCATGACCAGCACGACGATCGGCGCGACGGGTGCTGGCACGTACCGCCGGACGAGGGCGGCGGCCGCCATCGAGGCGAGCATGACGAGAAGCACCAGCCCCGGCAGAAGGAAGCGCAGCATCTCCCAATCGTCGGCGTCGAACGCATAGAACAGGTACGGGACGCCGACGGCCAGGCATACCGAGCCACCCACCAGGAAGAAGCGCTGATCGACCACGAACCGCGCCGCGACGAGGAGCGCCATCAGGAGCGGCGTGTTGACGATCAGCAGCCATTTGCCATACACGACCACGTTGCGGGGAACGACGCCGACGGCAAACAGATCGACGCTCTGTCCGTAGCCGCTGGCCAGAGGACTTCCGTACAGCACGGTGTTCACGGCGATGAAGAGGGCGACGAACGGGAACAGACCCAGGACGAATCGCCGCCGGTTCGCGCTGATGCCCGCCAGGACCAGTCCAACAAGCAAGAGCGTCGGCCGGGTGAGCAGCGCCATACCGGCCGCCATGCCTGCGAGCGCGGGCAGCTGACGATCGCGATACAGCAGGACGAGGGCGAGGAGCACCCAGAAGGTCGCGGGCACGTCGCTCATCGGTTGAATAGCGTAGGTGAAGAACACCGGGTGCGAGGCCACGAGCGCCGCGGCCAGGCCTGCGGCGTGCGCGCCGTCAACGCGGCGCACGAGCGCGAAGGCGAGCGCCACCGTCGCCGCTCCGAGCGCCGGCGCGACGTAGAACGGGCCTCCACGACCCGCAAGGGCCTCGAACACAGCCATCACGAGCGGCAGGCCGACCGGATAGAGCGGCACAATCCCGCGTCCGTCCACCGCGGGGACCCAGCCGAGTGGCGCGAGCGATTCCACGGCGCGCTCGAGCGGCAGCCAGCTCACGAGCGGTTGAGGAACAACGAGATGACCCGATGCGAGGGCCCGGGCCGCGCTGACGTAGCCGTGGCTGTCGAGCCCTCCGCAGGCCTCGACCAGCGCCCACAGGCCGAGCGCGCCCATGAGAAGCACGATGACCGCAAGGCCCGCGCGCATGAGTTGTTCGCACGCGCGCTGCAGGAGTCCAGGCGACGCGCGATGGCGCCAGAGCGCGAAGGCACGAGGCAGAGACAGGAGAGCCAACAGGGTGGCCGGTCGGGTCCAGTCGCGGGCTGTGAGGCTGACGCCCGCGATATCGAGCCGGCCTCCGCCGGTCAGCCCGATGAACAGCGTCACGGAGAGGAGAATGCCGAACCCCAGGTCCCAGGCCCGGGACTCCCACCACGTTGCCGGGATTCGGGATGGAACGGCCGGAGGCATTGGCAGGAAGTGCGTC
>DATDHP010000063.1:0-4890 GCA_036521515.1 Vicinamibacterales bacterium | reverse complement strand
CTTCCATTGCCACCGCGCACCGCCGATCACCCTTCGTACTTCTTGAACAGCAGCGCCGCGTTGGTCCCGCCGAACCCGAAGGAGTTCGACAGCGCGTAGCGAACCGTCGCGTCGCGGCTCGTATGCGGCACGTAGTCGAGGTCGCACTCGGGATCGGGGTCGTCGAGGTTGATCGTCGGCGGCACGAGCTGATGGTGCACCGCCAGCGCGCTGATGCCGGCCTCCAGACCGCCGGCGCCGCCCAGCAGGTGGCCGGTCATCGACTTGGTGGAGGAGATGACCACCTTCCGCGCGTGGTCACCGAACAGCCGCTTGATGGCGAGCGTCTCGAGCCTGTCGTTGTACGGCGTGGACGTGCCATGTGCGTTGATGTAGTCCACCTCTGCCGGCGTGATGGCGGCCTTGCGGATGGCCAGGTCCATCACGCGGCGGGCCCCGTCCCCGTCTTCCGATGGCGCCGTCATGTGGTACGCATCGCCCGACGAGCCGTAGCCCACAAGCTCGGCGTAGATCGGCGCGCCGCGCCGCAGTGCCTGCCCCAGCTCCTCGAGGATGAGGACGCCGGCGCCCTCGCCGATGATGAAACCGTCGCGGTCCTTGTCGAACGGGCGGCTGGCGCGCTCGGGCTCGTCGTTGCGCGTCGAGAGCGCCCGCATCGCGCCGAAGCCGCCGACGCTCATCGGCGTGATGGCCGCCTCGGAGCCGCCGGCAATCATCGCGTCGGCGTCGCCGCGCCTGATGATCTCGAATGATTCGCCGATCGCGTGCGCCGACGCGGAACAGGCGGTGCAGGTGGCGAGGTTCGGGCCCTTGGCGCCGAACCGGATGGAGACCTGGCCGGCGGCGAGGTTGATGATGGCCGACGGGATGAAGAACGGGGACACGCGGCGCGGTCCGCCGTCCAGCAGCGCCTCGTGCTCGCGCTCGATCGTGCTGAACCCGCCGATGCCCGACGCGAGATAGACGCCGATGGTGGGCGCGCTGTCAGGTGTGATCGGCAGCTTCGAGTCGTCCATCGCGAACTGCGAGGCGGCGATCGCGAACTGGATGAAGACGTCCATCTTCTTGACGTCTTTCTTTTCGACGAACTGCAGCGGGTCGAATCCCTTCACCTCCGCGGCAATCTGCGCGGCGAATCCGGTGACGTCGAACCGCGTAATCCGCCCGACGCCGCACGTGCCCGCCGTCAGCGCGTCCCAGTTCGCCTTCGTGCCGATGCCCACTGACGACACCAGCCCGATGCCGGTGATGACGACCCGCCTGCTCAAAATGTGCTCCGCCTACCCCTTCTTGGTCTTGGCGTGCGCCTCGATGTAGTCGATGGCTTCCTTGACGCGGGTGATCTTCTCGGCGTCCTCGTCGGGGATCTCGATCCCGAACTCCTCCTCGAACGCCATGACGAGCTCCACCGTGTCGAGCGAATCCGCGCCGAGATCGTCGACGAACGACGCGTCCGGGGTCACTTCTTCTTCGTCCACCCCGAGCTGCTCAACGATGATGCCCTTCACCTTGTCTGCAACGGCCATTCGATCCTCCTCGTCAAGGCACCAGGCTCAAGGCACAAGGCTCACACGCGCAAAGGCGCAAGGCCCCATTGTCCGGCCTTGTGCCATGGGCATTGTGCCGTGCGCCTTCGGCCCCTGTGCCTTGCGCCTTGGGCCTTGTGCATTGCGCCTTGGGTCTTGTGCATTGTGCCTTCGGCCCCTGTGCCTTGCGCCTTGGGCCTTGTGCATTGATTTACATGTACATGCCGCCATTGACGGCCAGTACCTGCCCTGTAATATACGACGCCTCATCCGAGGCGAGAAAGCACACAGCGGCGGCGATGTCGGCCGGAGTCCCCAGGCGGCCCAGCGGGATCACCGACGACCAGTCGCCCTGCGCCTTTTCGCTGATCGCCTTGGTCATGTCCGTGTCGATCAACCCTGGCGTAATGGCGTTCACGGTGATGCTGCGCGACGCCACCTCCTTGGCCAGCGCCTTGGTCATCCCGATCAATCCCGCTTTCGACGCCGCATAGTTGGCCTGCCCGGCGTTTCCCATCTGGCCGACCACCGAGCTGATGCTGATGATGCGGCCGCCGCGCTGCTTGATCATCGGGCGGAGCACCGCCTGCGCCACCACGAAGGCCGCCGTCAGGTTGGTGGCGAGCACCTGGTCCCACTCGTCGCGCTTCATCCGCAGCATCAGGTTGTCGCGCGCGATGCCGGCGTTGTTGACCAGGATGTCGATGCGGCCGTGCCGCTCGAGTGTGCCGCCCACCAGCGCGTCAATCGATTGCACGTCGGTCACGTCCACCGAGGCGTGCTCCGCGCGTCCACCAGCCTGCTGGATGTCAGCCGCGGTGGCCGCCGCGTTCTCGCCGCGCGCCCCCGCCACCACGAGCGCGCCGCGCGCGGCCAGCAGCACGGCAATGCCCCGGCCGATACCGCGCGAGGCGCCGGTCACGATCGCCGTTTTGCCGGTGAGATCGAACATCAGCGCCGCAGGATTGCTTCGATCGCGGCGAAATCCTCTGGCGCCGCGAAATTGTGGACGGTCGCTTCCTTGTGAATCTTTCTGACCAGGCCGCTCAGCACCGTGCCGGGACCGACCTCAACATAGTTCGTCACGCCTTCCAGCGCAAGGCGCTGGACGACCTCTTCCCACCGAACAGGAGAGGAGACCTGCCGTACCAGCGCCTCGATCGCCGAGGCGGCATCGCGCTTCGGCTCGGCGTCCACATTGGCCACGATCGGCTGGCGCGGGTCCTCCACCGCCAGCGCACGCAGTTCAGGCGCCAGGCGCTCCTCGGCTGGCTTCATCAGGGCACAGTGGAAGGGAGCGCTCACGGTGAGCGGAATCGCACGTCTCGCCCCCAGCGCCTTCGCACGCTCGGAGGCGCGCTGCACAGCCGCCGTCGAGCCGGCGATGACCACCTGCCCCGCACCGTTGACGTTGGCGGGGCTCACGACGTCGCCCTGCGCTGCCTCCTCGCACGCCTTCCGAACAATCTCGGCGTCGAGCCCGAGGATTGCCGCCATCGTGCCCGCACCGACCGGTACCGCCTCCTGCATGTAGCGCCCCCGGCGCCGCACGATGCGGACCGCCTCCGCGAACGCGAACGTGCCGGCCGCGACGTTCGCGGAGTACTCGCCCAGGCTGTGCCCGGCGACGAACGCAGGCGCGATGCCCCGCGACGTGAGCACGCGGGTCGCCGCGATGCTCACGGTGAGAATGGCCGGCTGCGTGTTCTCGGTCAGCGTGAGCCGGTCTTCAGGGCCATCGAAGCACAGGCGCGAGAGCGATTCGTCGAGCGCCGCATCGGCCTCGTCGAACACGGCCCGCGCTTCGGGACAGGCGTCGGCGAGCGCCTTGCCCATGCCGACCTTCTGCGACCCCTGTCCGGGGTAGATGAAGGCGATCAACGCATCCTCGCCCGGGCAATCTTCGCAGCCACGAACCACAGAGGCACACAGGCACAGAGGTCGCTGAATTCATGAGAAGAGAAAGCCATTGAAACTCCGTGTCTCTGGGTCTCTGTGTCTGTGTCTCTGTGGTTCGTTTCAGTGAAGGTTCGGGGAAACCGAGGCGGCGGCGATGTCCCGCTCGGCGCGGTGAATGAAGTCGCTCGCGGCGAAGCGGTGGGCCATGGCGATGGCGTTGCGCACCGCTCTGGCCGACGAGCGGCCGTGGCCGACGATGGCCAGGCCGGCCACGCCCAACAGCGGCGCGCCGCCGTACTCCGAGTAGTCGACACGGCGCCGGAACCGCCTGAAGGCGCGCCGCGACAGCAGGTACCCGACCTGGCTCGAGAACGTGCCCCGCAGCTCGTCGGCAAGCAGCGCTTCGACTGTGTCCACGAGCCCTTCGCTCGTCTTGAGGACCACGTTACCCGTAAAGCCGTCACAGACGATCACGTCGGCGACCCCGCTGTAGATTTCGCGCCCCTCGACATTACCGATGAAGTTCAGCGCTGAAGCCTTCAACAACCGGTGCGCGTCGCGCGTCAACTCGTTGCCCTTGGTCTCTTCTTCGCCGATTGAGAGCAGCCCGACCCTGGGGCGATCGGCGCCGGTGGCGAGCCGTGCGTAGACGCTGCCCATGACGCCAAACTGCAGCAGGTGCTGCGGCCGGCACTCGACGCTCGCGCCGGCATCGAGCAGCACAGCCGCACGGCCGCGCGTCGGGATCGTCGTGGCGAGCGCGGGACGATTGACTCCGGGAATCATCCCGAACGCCGCGTGCGCCGCCATCACCGTTGCGCCGGTATGCCCGGCGCTGAACAGCGCCGCGGCCTCCCCGCGCGCGACCAGTTCGGCCGCAACCCTGATCGACGCGCGCGGCCTGCGCCGCAGCGTCGCCGCCGGCGAGTCTGCCATGCCGACCACGTCCGGCGCCTCGACGATATCAAGGCCGGGGACCGCCGAATGCCGGGCAAGCGCGTCCTCGATCGACGCGGTGGACCCGACAAGCGCAACCTGCACGTCGAGGTGACGCGCGGCGGCGACGGCACCCTCGACCACGGCCGATGGCGCGTAGTCACCGCCCATCGCGTCAACGGCGATGCGGATCATCAGAATTTAAAATGCAAAATGCACAATGCCCAATGGCCAATGCCCCATGCAACACCGAGTCCGACGGCCCGGTGATGTTCAGCACCTGGCATTGGCCCGGTGCATCTTGCATCTCGCATTTCGCATGGCCCGGCTACTCTTCGCTGACGGGCCGGACCTGGCGCTGCCTGTAGTAGCCGCAGTGCGGACAGATGCGATGCGGCGCCTTCGGCTCGTGGCATTGGGGGCAAAGGCCGGTGGTCGCGGGCGTCAGCGCGTCGTGTGTGCGCCGCTTGGCGGTCCGGGTCTTGGAGTGTCGGCGTTTTGGATTCGGCATGATTCTCGGTCTTCAGTC
>DATDHP010000062.1:0-4668 GCA_036521515.1 Vicinamibacterales bacterium | reverse complement strand
AACCTGCCGGGTGTCCGCCTTTGGTTCACCGACACGGGCGGCAACGGCGAACCGGTCGTGCTGATGCACCCGAACACCGGGACGAGCGAGGTGTGGGAGCCCCAGACGGCGGCGTTTTCGAAGGCCGGTTACCGAGTGATTACCTTCGATCGGCGCGGCTGGGGGCGCAGCGAAGCCGATCCGGCGTCGGGTGCCCAACCTGGCCACGCCGCCGAGGACCTGCACAGCCTTGCCGACTACTTGCTGCTTCGGCGCTTCCATCTAGTGGGCGTCGCCGGCGGCGGGTTCGTGGCGCTCGACTACGCGGCATGGCATCCCGACCGGCTATCCAGCCTCGTCGTGGGTGCGAGCACGGGATCGGTCAGCGATCGCGAGATTCAGGACTTCGTCGCACGGATCGAGATTCCCGGCATCCGATCTCTGCCGGCGCATTACCGCGAGGTGAGCGCATCGTATCGCGGCGCCAGCCCCGAAGGCATGAAGCGCTGGCTCGAGATCGAACATCACGCGCGCCAGCCGAACGCGCCGGCACAGCCACTGCGATCATCCAACACGTTCGCGAAGCTGGGTGCCATCACGACAAGGACGCTCGTCGTCGCCGCCGACGCCGATCTCCTCGCGCCCCCCGCTCTCATGCGGCTGTGGGCACACCACGTCAAGGGCGCCCAGTGGGCGACGGTGCCGGGTGCGGGCCACGCGATTGCCTGGGAGCAGCCCGCTGTGTTCAACGACATCATCCTGCGATTCCTGAAGGGAGGGCGACCGTTTCCGGGCGTCCCGTGACGGCACCGGCCGTTCCGTCCGTTCCGCTGAAGCCTTCGCGCGCGGCGCTTTCACGTGCACGCCCGGAGACGACCCGCAAGCAGACCAGTCGCTGAGGTGACGTCGATGTCACGGATCAGCAGGCCTTCCTCACCGTATGGCTGGCAGGCGAGCAGCGTCCCATCAGGTCGAACGATTGCCGACGTGGTCGGAGAACCGATACTCGCGCAATTGACCGTTGCGAAGTAGCAGGTGTTCTCCGCCGCGCGGCACAGTGCAGCTTTCTCGTGAAACGTGTTCGCGGGATCGGCAAACGCCGTTGGACGGTACGAACCGGGCTCCGCTTCGTGAAAGTGTGGATGAAACACCACCTGTGCACCATGTCGTACCGGCCAGCGGACAGTCTCTGGATATCGCCAGCCTTCGTGGCAGATCGTGATGCCGAACGTCACATCGCCGGCGTGAAAGACCCGGCGGCCGGATCCCGGCGTGTAGATGCTCTCTTCGCTGGGGTCGATTTGGACCTTGTCCTGAAAGCCGGCGATCGATCCGTCCTGATTGATAACCAGGGCTGTTGCGAGGAGTGCGCCCTCGACCACCCGTTCCGTCCCGAGAATGACGGTGATGCTGGCCGTTGCTGCGCCTTCGGCGATAACGGACCAGGCACGTTCGAGGAACAGCGGGTCTGGCGGTGGCACGGATTTACCCATTCCTCGATAGCCGGGAACAAAGCATTCCGGGAAGCAGATGATCCGTGCTCTCTCGGTCGAGGCGTCGTCGATGGCCTGGGCCGCAAGCGCGATCGACTCCTCGGGCGTGGCAGGGAAGCGGATATTGGCGAGAGCGACTCGAAACGTGTCCACGGATCACCGGCTATCGCTGATGCACCACCCATCCGCGCGAACCATTACTCCCGCTCGTAGAAAGGTGGCGGCTCGACGCCGAGCGCCCGCAGATAGACGTATCCCTGGCCGCGATGATGGATCTCGTTGTCGATTGCGTAGAGCATGAGGTCGTAGACCTTGCCCGGGTACTGACCAAAGGCGGTCGTCGTCTCCTGGAATCGCTCGTGTGGAATCTGGGGCCAGAGGCGATCGATCGCGGCGGTGCTGTCGTCCCAGAGGCGCAGGACGTCGCTCCTGGAGGCAGCCGGCGGTTGATCGGTGCGGCTCCAGTCTGCCGTCACGATGCCCCGCACCATCGGCTCCGCGATGCTGATCAGCTCCATCGCCATCGCTCCGAAGGGCCGCATGGAACCGATGGAGAAGCTGAAAAGCTGGTTCTCCGGAAAGGCCTCGATGACGCGCCGGGTCAATCGGCGATGACCCTGCCAGTGCGCCAGGAGTGCAGGAGCAGGAATGACGAGAGGCGAGGGGACGCTCTGGGCAACGGACGTGGACATGACCGCCCTCCAAGTCGGCCGGTGCGTCGGCCTGAATATGAAGTCTACCGATAATCGCGGTCAGGATCGCAAGCCCGGAGCGAATGCAGGTTGACGGGGGAACGGTGCGTTTCCTACGATCCCGCACATGTATGTAGCCGATGCGAAGCGTCTCACGCTTGCCGGCGCCAGGAAGATGATGGCGGCGGCGATCGGGATCGCGGAAGCGGAGGGCATTCCGATCGCCGTGGCGATTGCCGATGCGGGCGGACACCTGCTCATGCTGGAGCGCATGGACGGCGGGCGTTTCCACACGGTGCATTCCTCCACGACCAAGGCCGTCTGCGCCGCGTCGAACAAGCGGCCGACCACTGCCAGGGGCGCGCAGGCCCAGCCGCTCGACACCGCCCACGCGATCGGGCTCGCGCTCGCCGCGGGCCCCGAGCGCTGGACCGCCATGGAGGGGGGCTATCCGATCATCGTGGACGGCGAGTGCATCGGGGGCATCGGTGTGTCGGGCGGGAACTGGGAGTTCGACGACCGCGTGGCGCGCGCCGCGGTGGACGCCATCGGCGCCAGCTCTCAGATCGACAAATAACCAGGCGATGTCATTCGAGCCGGTGAGGGTCGGCTGCCTCGGCATGGGATGGTGGTCGGACGTGCTGGCCGATGCCGTGACGCGGTCGGGCGCGCTCCGGATCGTGGCCTGCTACACGCGCTCCGATCAGAAGCGCGAGGCATTCGCCGCGAAGTACGGGTGTCGGCCTGCCGCGAGCTATGAGGCGATGCTCGAAGCGCCCGACGTCGAGGCCGTGATCAACACCACCCCCAACAACGCCCACCTCGAGACGACGCGGGCCGCGGCTCGCGCGGGCAAGCACGTCTTCCTCGACAAGCCGATTGCCAACACCGTCGCCGACGCCCGCGCGCTGACCGAGGCCTGCCGCGCGGCGGGCGTCGTGCTGGCGCTCGGCTATCAACGTCGCCGCGAGGGCCACTTCCGCTGGATCCGCGCGCAAATCGACGGCGGCGTATTCGGGACGCTCGTCAACGCCGAGGCCAACATCAGCCGCGACCGCCTGGGGAAGATCGACGTGACCTCCTGGCGATATACCGCCGCTGGCATGCCGGGAGGCGTGATGCTGCAGATCGGCATACACTACACCGACGTGCTCGAGTACTTGATGGGTCCGATCACGGCCGTGAGCGGCAGGCTGGCCCAGCTCGTCCTGCCCGGGGACAACCCCGATGTCGCAAGCCTGGTGCTCGAGCACGAGAGCGGGGCGCTCTCCACGCTCAACGCCAGCTATGCGTCCGCGTCCGAGTACTATCTGCTCAACGTCTATGGCAAGCAGGCGACCGCCTATTACGACCTCCACCAGGGCCTTCGCGTCCTCGAGCGCGGGACGACGGGGACGCGGCCCATCGCCTGTCCGGCGATCGATCCGATCGTGGCGGAGCTCGACGAGTTTGCCGCCGCCGTGCGCGGACGGGGCGAGCCCGAGATGAACGGCGAGAAGGGCACCGCGTCGCTCGCCGTGGTCCTCGCCGGGATCCAGTCGGCGCGCGAGGGACGCCGGGTCGAGGTCGCCGAGGTGCTCGCGGCGGTGGCATGCTGAGCAGGA
Source organism: Vicinamibacterales bacterium (assembly GCA_036521515.1). GTDB lineage: Bacteria > Acidobacteriota > Vicinamibacteria > Vicinamibacterales > UBA2999 > Gp6-AA40. Next base: position 900 of record DATDHP010000062.1, on the reverse strand, counting down.
CTGTCTCGCTCGCGGCGAGCGTTCTGGCGATCACCGGCGCCGTGTCCGCGCTCGTCGCGTGCGGGCCTGCGGCTGAGCGGCCGTATCCGGCGGAGCCGATCGAGATGACAGTGCTGTTCGGAGGATCCAGCGCGACCATCGCGCAGATCCTTGCCGACGGCATGTCCGCCGAGCTCGGCGTCCCGGTTGCCGCGGTGAGCCGCACGGGCGCCGGCGGCGCCGTGGGGTACTCCCACGTCAGGTCGACACCGCCGGACGGATACAGCATCGTCTGGAACTCGAACTCGATCAGCACGGTCTTCCACGGCGGCAACATCGACTTCGACTACCGTGCTTTCGAGCCGGTGGCGCGCGTCGGCATGGAGGTGCCGGCGCTCGCAGTACGCACCGATTCCGGCTGGGCCACGCTCAGGGACTTCGCCGACGCCGCCAGAACGAAGCGGATGCGCGTGGGCATCTCCGGCAGGGGCTCGTTCGTGCATCTTGTCTCGGTGGCGCTCTTTGACAAGCTCGGCGTCGAGGTCACCTACGTGCCATACGGCCAGGGGACGGCGCCCGCGGAGCTCCTCGGGGGGCGCGTGGACGCGGCGCTGCAGTGGCCGTCGCAGTTCCAGGCGCAGGCCGATGCGGGCGAGCTGCGCGTGATCGCGGTGACGAGCGCCGGGCGCATCCCTGTGATGCCCGACGTGCCGACCGCGAAGGAGCAGGGCTATGACGTCGATCTGGTGATGTGGCGCGGGCTCGCTGTTTCTAAGGGTATCCCGAAGGACGTGATTGTCAGGCTCGAGGACGCGGTGCGGAACGTCGTGGCCAGCCCGCGGTTCGAGGAGCTCAGCGCCAACCTCGGGTTCGAGCCGGCGTTCCTGCCCGCCGCCGACTTCGCTGCGCTCGTGGCCGACG
>DATDHP010000061.1:0-3375 GCA_036521515.1 Vicinamibacterales bacterium | reverse complement strand
TTCGCCTTAGGATCTGTCTTAGGCGCGGGCGCCACGGCGCCCGCGCATCTAGTAGCGAAGATCCGCCGATCCACTCGTCGGTTTGAGGCGGAGCTTCGCTACTGAGCAGTGGGCAGTGGACAGCGGGCAGCAGGCAGTCTTTTTGAACTGCCCGCCGCCGACTGCCCACTGCCGACTACCATTGGAGAGCGGTTCTGCCGAGAGCCAGATCGAACACAAACTGGTAAGGCGACGCGTAAAAGTTCGAAATCGGGATGCGGAGCAGGGAGAACGGATCCGTGCGCTTCAGATTGATGCCGCCGAATCCGGAGCAACAGCACGCGAACCCTGCAGCCTGAACCAGCTCCCGATTCTCCTCCGTGAGGTGGCGTCTCCCGCCGAACGGATACGCAAAGGACGTCGCCGGCGCACTCAGCCGGTCCTCGAGCTCGAGACGCGCGCCGAGGATCTCGTCAGCCGCAGCGCTCCCGGACACCCTGCCGAGATTGACATGGGTACGGGTGTGGACGCCGATCTCGAAGCCTCGCTGGTGCAGCGAGCTCACGTTGTCCCACGTCATCCACGGATGTCGCACGCCGCGCCGCTCGTCCCAGAACGGGACGATCTCGCTGTCCATCCATTGCGTGACGACGAAGAAGGTGGCGGGCAGCGACAGCCGCTCGAGCACAGGCGCCGCGTTCTCGAAATTGTCGAGATAACCGTCGTCGAAGGTGATGGCCAGCTCGCGCCCGGCCAGACGGCCCGTCTTCAGGCGGTCAACCAGGGTGCGAAGCGGGACGACGCGGAACCAGCGCTTGAAGTAGCAGCAGTAGCTCTCGAACATCTGGACGCTGACCGTCAGCGAGTCGGACGGGGCCGCGCCGTCATGCACGCGATGAAACGTCACGATCACCGCCGCATCTCCCACCAGCAGCGCATCGAGGCCCGATGCGGCGAGGCTTCGGCCCAGCAGCTCCTTGGCGGTCTGCATCTGCTTCATCGGTGCGCGGGCGCGAAGGCGCGGATCAGCGGGCGCGTGGCCCTGGTGATGTGATCGAAGCAGCCACGGAACACGGCGTCGTCGCCGTCGACCGGATCGGCCACTTCGAGCGGCGTGTCGGGCGCGAGGCACGTCAGGAGGAACGTGCGCGAGCCCGCCTCTGGAAAACGCCGCCGCAGCGTCACGAGTTGCGGAATGTCCATGACGAAAATCACGTCGCTTCCGGCGACGAGCTCGGGGGTGATCGGCCTGGCCGCGTGACAGCCCAGGTCGACCTGTCGCGCGTTCGCCACCTGGACGGCCTTCGGGTGCGCCGGGTTCCCGGGAACCGCCTCCAGCCCGGCGGACGCGACAGAGACCGATCTGGTGCCGTTCACCGCCTGTTTCACGATGTGCGCCGCCAATGGACTCCGGATGATGTTGCCGTGGCACACCATCAGCACGCTCCGTGCGGACTGCACCCTGGCGGCAATCGAGCCGGGATTTCGGCGGAGGCGACTCATCGCCCGCCGTGCGACCCAGTGGGCCGCTTTCCGCGAGGCGCGCTCCGCCGCGGCACGTGCGAGCCCGCCGCACAGATGCAGGGGGCCAATCCTTTGATCGAGGGGCGCTCCGGCTGGCGACCCGGTCGTGGATCTGGCGGGTGACTCGGCGGCGCCGCTTCTGCGCGTCCCCGGTACGACGCGCAGCGTGGCCCCGTCAGGCTGTGTCTTCGACGGCTGGCGATCGGGAAGCTCCTTCCACCCCACGGCGCAAGCGTGCGCCGTGGGAGCCCCGGCGCGCCGCCGGTCACCCATGTGGTTGTTGCCGATACGAGGGATGAGCGCCACGCTCCGGTAGGCAGCGAGCAGCGCCCGGCCGCTGCCCTCGTGCGAGAAGCGCTCTTCGACCAGTCGCCGGCCTCGGGCGCCGGCGGTCGTGGACCATTCGCGATCGGCGATCGCGTGCAGGCAGGCATCCGCGAGCGCCCGCTCGTCGTCAGGCGCCACCAGCGTGCCGCTGACGCGATCCTGGACGACCTCGGGCACGCCGCCGACCGCGGTGGCGACCACCGGCTTGCGGAGCGCCATCGCTTCGAGCAGGGCCATGGGAATGCCCTCGTCGAGCGACGGGAGCACGAAGACGTCCATGGCCGCGATGAGATCGTGAACATCCTGGCGAGGGCCGGCGAACACACATGCGCCGGCAATACCCAGCCTCGACGCCTCATGGAGCAGCCCGGCATGCAGGGGCCCGCCGCCAACGATGAGAAACCTCGCGTCGCGCCGGCGCTCGAGAATCAGGCGGGCAGCCCGAAGCAGGCTGGCGTGCCCTTTGACCGGCGACAACCGGCCGGCGGCGCCGACCACCGGGGCCTGCGGACTGATGCCGAGCTCGCGCCGCACGGCGTCAGCCGTTCGCGTCGGAACGATCGTCCCGAGATCCACGCCGTTGTGGATGTGGGTGACGCTCGTTGGACGGTAGCCCGACGCCCTCAGCGTGTCGGCCATGCGCATGGAGACCGCGATCACGAGGTCGGCGAAACACAGCAGTGTCATCCGGTCGAGCGCTTCGTAAGCGCGGAATTTCAGCTTGTCCCAGCCGGTCATCGGCTCGCGCAGCCCGTGCACTGTCCGCACGACGTGGGGCACGCCCGCGAGCTTTGCGGCGATCGTCCCCAGCACGCTGTCCTTGTATCGATGCGTGTGGACGAGATCGATCTCGTTGTCTCTGAAGAACCGCGCGAGGCGCCGCAGGATGCCGAGCGCGCTCGTCGTTGTCTCGTCGACGATCGTGACCGGGATGCCGAGCTGCCTGAGCCGGTCGGCCAGCGGTCCGTCGTTGAACAGGACGGCGGTCACGCGGACGCCCGGCTGCCCGGCCAGATACGTGACGGTCGTTGCGAGCTGGACTTCCGCTCCCGCCCACAGGTCGGCCGACATGACGTGGCATATCCGCAGCGGCCGTGGCGCGGGCGCGGCAAGCGGAACGTCGTCGACGGAGTCGAGTAGAGCCTGTGGCGTCACGGCCGCGCGACCTCCAGGCGGCACAGCACGCTGTGAGAGAACTCGGACAGGCCGGTGAAGCCCTTGACCTTCTGCCTGAGGCCGGGCGCCCTTCTATCCGCCCGTCTGGCCTCCTGGTAGCCGTCGATGTGCTCCGAGAGAACCGCAAAGGCATGGGCCGCCACGAGCGCTCGCAAGGTCCGGCTGGTGAACGTGTAAGGATGGCCTTTGTCTATCTGAAGGGCCGCCAGCACGCCGTGCAGCCATGCGCCCCACGCGGTGTGAACGTTCACCGAGAGATAGAGACGGCCGTCCGGCGCGAGGACGCGGCGGATCTCCTCGAGAATCGCCTGCGGCGCGTAGGTGTGATCGATGACGTTGTCGATGATCACGAGAGTGAACGAGCCGTCT
>DATDHP010000060.1:0-7054 GCA_036521515.1 Vicinamibacterales bacterium | reverse complement strand
GCCGTTCATGGCGCGCGACCTGACCCGTGCGGAGCTTCGCGCCATCATTCGCCTCGGGCTGGAGCACACCCGAGGCAATTACCGGATGCTGGTGAGAACGTTCAACATGCAGGGCGAGGATTACAAGAAGTTCCTCAATTTCCTGCGCAAATATCAGTGCCACCTTCCGTTCCACGGATTCCGGATGGAGCGGGCGGCGTTGCCGCCGGTGGACGAACGTGCGCGCACTCGCGTCGCCGGAGCCTAGACATCTCCTGGACATCTCCTAAGGCCCACGTCGTCACGGATGAAGCAAGTTTCTGACGTTCGCCTTAGGATCTGTCTTAGGCGCGGCCGCCACGGCGGCCGCGCAACTAGTAGCGAAGGTCCGCCGGTTCACTCGTCGGTTTGAGGCGGAGCTTCGCTACACCATCTGTCGCCGCGCCAGCTCGGCGAAGGGACCGTCGCGCGCCATCAGCTCCTCGTACGGACCGCTCTGCATGAGCGTCCCATGCTCGAGCACGTAGATCCGATCGGCGTTGCGGATGGTGCTGAGACGGTGCGCCACGACGATGCGCGCGGCCTGCAGCCGCTCCAGGCTCGCGCTCACGATCGCCTGCGTGCGATTGTCGAGCGCACTGGTCGCCTCGTCGAACAGGAGGATGCGCGGCCGATGGACGATGGCTCGCGCGATGAGCAGACGCTGACGCTGTCCGCCCGAAAGCGTGCCGCCGCCGTCGGCGATCACCGTGTGCATCCCCATCGGCATCCCCTCGATGTCTTCGGCAAAGCCCGCCATCCGCGCCGCCTCCCACGCCTCCGCCAGCGTGGCCGTCGACGATCCGACGATGTTGGTGAAGATGTCGCCCGACATCAGCCGGCCGTTCTGGAGCACGACGCCAATCTGCCGCCGCACGACGTTGACGTCGAGGCCGGAGAGATCCTGTCCATCGAAATAGATGGCGCCGGACTCGAGCTGCTCGAAGCCGAGCAGCAGCCGCAGCAGCGTCGACTTGCCGGATCCGGAGGGCCCGACCAACGCCATGAATTCGCCGGGGCGGATGCGCAACGACAGGTCGCGCAGGACGAGCGGGGAATCGACGGTGTAGCGGAAGGCCGCGTGCTGGATCTCGATGTCGCCCGTGAGCAGTCCCGGGTCCGCCCTCGTCGTGGCCACCTCGGGCTCGGCCTCGAGGATCGGGCGCGCCTGGTCGTAGAGCGGTGCGATGGTACCGACGGCCACCAGCGCCAGGCAGGAGCTGACGAGCGCAAGGACGCAGGTCGTGAACGCGGCCAGGAATCCGAGGAAATCTCCGGTGCGCAGCAGGCCCTGGTCGGCCAGCGGGCGCGCGGCCCAGAAGATCACGAGGTTGGCGAGCACGGGCGCCGCCGCGTGAAACGAGGTCACCCACCCGGCCATCGAGCGCACCCGGAACTGCACCCGCCGCTGGTCGGTGAATCGACGCGCCCACAACGCGAATGCCGAGCTCTCCACGCCCGCGACGCGCAACTTGCCGATGCTGCTGAGAAGCTGCAGGACCAGACCCGACACCCGCGCCTGCAGCCCGAGCGCCTCGCGGTAGTACCGGATCTGCAGGACGATCGCGCACAGCGTCACGGCGGCCACGACGGCGAGGATCGCAATCGCCCAGCGCGCCAGCTCGACGCTGTAGTAGAACATCAACGCCGCGTTCCCGAGCGCGGAGACCCCCGCGATGAGCGTCGTGGCCGTCGGGCCGGCGATGGCCTGGCGGATGCTCTCCATCGACATCGCCCGCACGGCGAGATCGCCGGCCGTGTACGGTCTGAAGAACGCCAGCGGCAGCGTCAGGAGGCGATCCCACACGGCCGCTTGCACAGCGGTGCCGGCGCGCGCCTCGATCCGCAGGAACACGATGCCCTGCGCGACGTTCAGCAGGAACGCCGTGCCTGCGCATGCTAACAACAGCGCCGAGAGCTGGATCAGCTCGACCCGATGGGCGCCCGGGATCAAGGTGTTGAAGAAGACGCCGGCGACGAGCGCCGGCAGCATGCCAAGGATGGACGCAGCCACGCTGACCGCGGCGAGCAGCCAGAGGTCGCGTCCGCCACCACGAAGTGCGAACGAGGCGACCTGACGCGCGCGCAGGGTGGCATCCTGGAACGGCCGGTAAAACGTATGTGCGAACGGGGCCACCATCGCGGCGAGCGCCCGGTCGATCCGCCGCGGTGCAACGCCCGCCTCGTGCAGCACGTAGCCGCGCGGCGACGGCAGCAGCGCCACGGGCGTCTTGCTCTCGGCGAGTGTCCCAACCAGCGGCCCGTAGTCGTGCTGCCACCAGCGGCCGCGCAGCGCCACGCGGCGCACCCGCATGCGCGAGGCGCGGGCGATCGCCGCGAGCGGATCCCGTGGCGCCGCCGATCCGGCCACGCGGGGATGGGGCTTGATGGCGATGCCCAGTGCCTGTCCGGCGACGCGGCACGCTGCCAGGAGCGCGTCGTCGGTCGTGACCGCCGCCGAGCCGTGCACGCCGACCGCGGCACGGGGCTGCGGCATGGCCGCTGTCAAGAAGCTGCATGCCTCCCGCAGCACCGACTCCTCGAAGGCGACACGGTGCTGCAGCCGCTCACGGTCGGCTGCCTCCGCCTCGCGCGCCATCAGGTCGGCGGCGCGCAGAACCAGACGCGAGAGCCGGCCGAGGCCAGCCAGGATCTCCGCCGGCTCGAGGCTGGTCGTGTCGGCGGTACGGAGGCGACTGCCAGGCTGCACCTCGAGCCAGACGTGTCGCGACAGCGGCACGAAGGCATGCGTCTCGATGGCGAGCGCGTCGTTGCCGAGCAGGTGCGAGCTGCCCTCGGCGTGTGACACCCACGCGACGTGGCGCCGCGGCCGCGCCGCGACGGTCTCCGCAACCGTGATGTCCTCACCGGCCTGCAGCTCGTGCGAGCGGCTGGGGGGGACGCTCCGCGCGATCGCACCGCAGAGTGCTTCGATCCACGGCTCGACGAGCGCGAGCAGGTCGCGCGCCCCGTCCGCCGTGGCAGGCATCGCTGCGACCGACTCGCGCGCGACGGCGGCCACCCGCGTGCCAATCGTCCCGACCGCCAGCACGCCGCGGCCGTCCTCGCTGAGCGGCGGATCGAAGCCGAGCGCAAGGCCGCCGGCCGGGATGCGCATCAGATGGGTGCGATGTCCGTCGGGCCGTCCGTCGACCACGCGGACCGAGAAGAGGTCGACGCGCCCCTCCTCGACGATGAACGCGCTGGCCGCCTCGAGGAGGAACGGGTGGGCGGCGCCGGCGAGTGGCTCGGGGTCGCGCGCTGGCAGAGCGGCAAGCGCCCGGGGCACCATCGTCGTCACTCGGAAGCGATGAGGCCGCTGTAATGGCCCGGCACCGCCATGAGCTGCTCGTGCGTGCCCCGCTGCACGATCTTTCCCTTGTCCATGACGATGATTTCGTCGCAATCGCGGATCGTGCTGAGGCGATGCGCGATGATCAGGCAGGTGCAGCCCCGTCGCCGCAGGTTGTCGTCGATCTGCTTCTCCGTGGTCGGGTCGAGCGCGCTCGTGGCCTCGTCGAGCACGAGAATGCGCGGCGTGCCGGTCAGCGCCCGTGCAATCTCCATGCGCTGACGCTGCCCGCCGCTGAAGTTGCTGCCGCCTTCCTGCACCAGGCTCGCGTAGCCGCCGGGGCGCGCGGCGATGTCGTCGTGAATGCACGCGTCGCGTGCCGCTTCGACGAGATCCGTCTCGGCCCCCGTGCTGCCCCACAGCGTCAGGTTGTCTCGTACGCTGCCCTCGAACAGGCAGATATCCTGGTCCACGACGGCGATGCAGGTGTTCATGACGCGGCGCGGCACGACCTGGCGCGGCATGCCGTCGAACTGGATTTCGCCCGACCATGGCTGGTAGAGGCCGGACACCATCCTGGCGATCGTGGACTTGCCCGACCCCGAGCCGCCCACGAGGGCGACGCGCTGGCCCGGCTTGATCGACAGGCTGAAGCCCTCGATGAGCGGCGGATCGAGCCGGCTGTAACCGAAGCTCACGTTCCGGAGCTCGAGCTGACCGGCCAGGCGGGTCTGGATCCCATCCGCCGATCCGGCACATGGCTGCAGCGACCCGTCGGGGCTGGCGCGCAGCACGTCGTCGAGGCGTGTCAGGTCGACCTTGACTTCCTGCAGCGTGCTGCCGAGCTGCACCATGCGGTTGAGCGGCAGCAGGAATGCCAGCATCAGGGACTGAAAGGCGACAAGCGCGCCCATCGTGAGGTGACCATCCATCACGCGCAGGCCGCCGAGGCCGAGGATCACTCCGGTGTTCACCGCCAGCAGGAATGGCGGCACGGCCATCAGCACGGTCGTCCTGACCTGCAACGCCTGCATCGCGTTGGCGACCTTGGCCTGATAGCCCGACCACCGGGCGAAGAAGTCCGACTCGGATCCGGTCGCCTTCAGCGTCTCGATGGTCTGCAGGCCTCCCATCGCGGTGCCAATCAGCTTGCCCCGGTCCTGCTGCATCCGCGTGCTGAGGTTCGCGCGCGCCCGTGCCGCGCAGCGAAGGACGACGATGTTCAGCGCGCCGGTGACGACGCTTGCGAAGGCGAGCACGGCGTCGTACTGAAAGAGCAGCGCGGCATAGCCGGCGATGACGAGCAGGCTGAGGGTGGTCGTCGCCAGGTCACCCGAGAGAAGCCGCGCGATGCGGTCGTTGATCGCGACCCGCCCGGCGATCTCGCCGGCGTAGCGCTGCGTGAAGAACTCCACCGGCAGGTGGAGCACGTGCCACAGGAACCGGCTGGACATGCCGAGCGACAGTGCGTTCTCCAGCCGCAGCAGGTAACGCTGCTGGAGCAGCGTCAGCGCGAACGTCAGGGCGCCGCTGGCCGCCATGATCAGCAGCAGCGGCGTCAGCCACGTGTCGGCGCCGCGGACGAGGACGTCATCGACGAACACCTTGGAGAATCCGGGCGACGCAAAGCCCGGCAGCAGCAGCGCGAGGCCGGCAAGCACCACGTAGGCGAGGGCGGCTCCCATGCCGGTGAGACGGCGCCGCAGCGGAACCACGAAGCCGGCCCGCTCGCCGCCGCGCACGAACTCGGGACCCGGCTCGAAGGCCAGGACGACACCGGTGAACGCCTGGTCGAGGTCTGCGGCGGAAACGCGCACCGGCCCGCATCCGGGGTCGTTGAGGTAGACGTGTCGACGGCGGAACCCTTCGAGCACGACGAAATGGTTGAAGTTCCAATGCAGGATCATCGGCGGGCGCATCTGCGCCAGGTCGGCCGGTTCCTTCTTGAAGCCCCTGGCGACGAGGCCGTAGCTGCGCGCGGCGCGCAGCACGTTGTTCGCCTTGCTGCCGTCGCGCGAGACGCCGCACGCGAGCCGTATCTCCTCGAGCGGCACGTAACGGCCGTGGTAGGCGAGGACCATGGCCAGCGCCGCGGCGCCGCATTCCACCGCCTCCATCTGGATGACGGTGGGCACCGCGCGCCGCCGGAACGAGGGGGCTGCGCTCACAGGCCGACCTGCCGCCGCAGCCACGGCATCACCATCTCCGCCGGCCGCCTCGCGTCCACCGTCACCTGCGCCCCGATCAGCGTCCCGCTCTGGATGGTGAGCGCCGGGCCGCCGGAAGAGGACCACTTGTATCCACTCGGCGTGGCGGCGTCGAGCACCAGATCCGCGTGCACCTCGTAGGGTGCGTCGCCGCCCGCCAGGCTGGCCACCAGCTTGTCGTTCTTGAGCACGCGCTGCATGCCCTGAGGCGTCGCTGGAAACTCGGAGACGAAGGTGACCGTGCCCAGCATGTACCCGTACTCCTCCGGCTTGACGACGGTGGGCGCGATGAGCGCCGGCATGCCGACGCGGATGCGCTTGCCATGCAGGGACGGGATGTAGATCACCGCCTCGAGATCCTTGACGGTGCGTCCAGTGAGATCGAGGCGGATGATCGGCTGGCCGGCGGCGACGATGGCCCCGGGCTCGGTCATGATCTCGAGGATGCGCCCGGTCTGCGGCGCCACCACCTCGGTCCCGGCCTTCACGGTGCGCTCGAGCTCCGCGATGGCGCGCTCCTGCTGCTGGATCCGGATCGCGCTCTGCCGCGCCTCCTCGCTGCGCCGGTTGCGCAACTCGAGCTCCCGCACGGCAATCTGCGCGAGCTGGCTCTGTCCTTCGCTGATCCGCTCACGCGCCGCGTCGGCCTGCTGGCGCGTGGTCAGCAGCGTCTGGTTCGTGAGCAGCCCTTCCTGGACGAGCTTCTCCTGTGCCGCGATCTTTTCCTGGTACCAGGCCAGACTCGCCTGCGCGCTGGTATTCGCCTGCTCGACCGTCGCACCCTGCCGTGCCAGCAGCGCCATCTGCGCCCGCACGTCGTCGCTGCCGTGGGCCAGCGTCGCGCGGTGCTGCTCCTGGAGCTCGCCGAGCACCGCCTTCGCTTCGCGCAGCTGCTCCAGCAGATGCGGTTGCGCGAGACGGGCGACCACCTGTCCCTCCATCACCAGGTCGCCAACGGTGATGGCGACGTCGCTGATCCTGCCGCTCGACGCCGGGATGATCTCGAACACCCCGCCACTCTTGACGAGGATGCCGGTGCCCGAGACGTTCTGCGGCACCGTGCCGGCCGCGCCCCACACGACGGCGGTGCCGAGCACGACGCCGAGGGCGAGCAGCGCGATCCAGCCGCGGCGATCCGTGATCTGGCCAAGCTGGTCGAGTTGCTCGGGCGAGGCGAGCCGGTCGAGCGTGACCTTGCGGAAGATGACCGACATGGCTGATCCCGGCTATGGCGCCGTCAGCAGCGCCGCATGATCTACCGCTGGCGCTCGAATGTCAGAGGTGAGCAGCGTGCCCGCCTGGAAGCGCAGCGTGACGAGCGCCCGCGCGTACTCCTGGCGGCTGCCAATGTCACCGAGCATCGCGCTGGTCAGGCCGTCCTCCGCCTGGATGACATCGAACAGCGTGGACACGCCGAGCTGGAACTTGCGCTGTTCGTTCTGCACGATCGTCCGGTAGAGCCGCACGGCGGTTTCCGCCTCGGCGAGCACGCGCTCGCTGCGGCCGAACGCGTCGTGGGCCACCCGCACTTCCGCGG
>DATDHP010000059.1:0-2283 GCA_036521515.1 Vicinamibacterales bacterium | reverse complement strand
GGGCGCGGTGACGCCCGGCTCACCCGCGGATCGCGTTGGCATTCGCGCGGGTGATCGCATCCTCACCGTGGCGGGCTCCGAGATCGACACCTGGGAGGATCTCAACATCCAGATCATGACGCGCCCCGACCGCGACGTGGCAGTCACCCTGTTGCGGGACGGGCGCACCGAAGCGCTGACCGTGCGGCCCGGAGCGTCGGGCCGCTACGAAGTGGGCGACATCGGCGTCCTGCCGGACGTCAGCCCGCGCGTGGCGGCTGTCATCCCAGGCGATCCGGCCGATCGCGCCGGCGTTCGGGTCGGTGACGAGATCGTCGAGGTCAATGGTGAGCGCATGGTCTTCATGCGCCAGACCGCGGAGGCGCTGAGACGCATCGGCGGGCGGCGGGTCGACCTTCACCTGCGGCGGAACGGACAGGACCTGCGCCTTGAGATCATCCCTGAATCCCGCGAAGGGTATCCCGTGTGGATCGGCATCACGATGACGGATGCCACCAAGCCGTTCGACCCGGGGCCGCTCGAGGCCATTCAGCTGAGCGTCGAAAGCAACATCAAGTTCAGCGGGTTGATCTTCCGCACCCTGGGCGGCCTGTTCATCGGCGAGACCTCCGTGCGCCAGCTGCAGGGGCCGGTCGCGATCGCACAGCTGTCGGGCGAGTCCGCCGCCGCCGGGTGGGTCGCGCTGTTCACGCTCATGGCGACCATCAGCCTCAACCTTGGTCTGCTCAACCTGATGCCGATCCCCGTGCTCGACGGAGGCCACATCCTCATCATGGCGCTCGAGGGGATTGCCCGCCGCGACTTCAGCATGGCGGTCAAGGAGAAGATGCTGCTCGCCGGGTTTGTCCTCCTGATGATGCTCATGGTGACAGTCATCTATAACGACCTCATGCGTATCCCGCTGATACAGAACCTCATTCCCTGGCGAAACTAAAGGCGTTTTCAGGCGGACCTGAAGGTCCGCCTCTACGTCAGTCGCTCTCCCCGCCTCGTAGAGGCCGACCTCAGGTCGGCCTGCCAATTGCAGCCGGCCTCTCCTGAACTTCGTCAAATGGAGGAGAGGGAGGAAGCACTGATGCGTTCCATGCACCGGGCCGCGGTCGCGGTCCTGCTCGTCGCCAGCTTCGCGGCACCCGCCGCGGCGCAGCAGAACCTGAATGTCACGCCAGCCGATATCCAGCGGCTCCAGGACAACGTGTACCTGGCGGATCGCGACGTGTCGCAGATGCGCAGCCGCGATTCGGCGCGCGCCACGCTGCTCCAGGCGGAGCTCGACGATCTGCGGGACGAGGTTGTCTATCTCAAGGTGAAGCTTCGAAAGGAGCGCGCGCTCCCGCGCGCCGAATACGCAGAGGTGCGCGATCGGATAGAGGACCTGCGGACCCGCGCTCGCGGCGAGTCCGCGAACGCCTACACGCCGCCGCCGGCCAGCGGGACGTCGAGCCCGACCAGCACGGCGCGGACCACCGCGGTCGAGGTGCCATCCGGGACCGAGATTGACGTGCGGCTGCAGAACGGTTTGAACTCCGGAACGGCGCAGGTCGAGGATCGGTTCGAAGGAACGACGCTCGTCGATCTGAACGTCAACGGTCGCACGGTGATTCCGGCCGGATCGGTGATGCGCGGCGTCGTGACGGCGGTCGAGCCCGGCACGCGCACGAATCGAACGGCGCGGATGACGGTCAGCTTCGACCAGGTCATTGTCAGCGGCCGCACCTATCCGCTGCGCGGCACGGTGACGCAGGCGATCGAGGGCGAGGGCCTCAAGGGCGAAGTGGGTCGCGCCGGCGCGGGGGCGGCGGTTGGCGGCCTGATCGGCGCCGTGCTCGGTGGTGTGAAAGGCGCGGTGCTCGGCGCCGTGATCGGCGGTGGCGGCACGATCGCGGCCACCGAGGGCAGGGAAGTCGAGCTGCCGCAGGGCACGGTTCTGCGCGTGCGCATCGACGCGCCTCTGCAGATCCAGGCGCCTGCCCGCTGACGCTCGTCTTTCACGATCACGAGGCCGCGGAGACGCGGAGGCGCGGAGGGCCATAGGGGATTTGACTTCTCCGCGTTTCCGCGCCTCAGCGGCCCGTGAGGTGAACCCTGCTGCTACAACGGGAACTCATAGCGCGCAACGTAGTACGGCCCCACCTGACGATCGCTGTGATACTCGAACCCGAAACGCTCGTAGACGGCGCGCAGCGACGTCCGGTCGGCATCGCAGTCGAGGCGGAGCGCGTCGCGGCGGAGCGAGCGTGCCCGGTCGACGGCCCACGTCATCAGCGCTGTTGAGATCGCCCC
>DATDHP010000058.1:0-3116 GCA_036521515.1 Vicinamibacterales bacterium | reverse complement strand
GATCGGGTCAAATGCCTTCATGTGATCTCCCTTCCTCCCACGCTGATACCTGCGAGCAGTGTCGCACTCGCCATGGCCGCGACTGGGCGTTCCGCTGCCGGGAGGCAGCGAGGACGCCGCAGCTGGCGTGATGTTCCATCCAGTTGCCGCGTTCACGCCTGCCGGAACAGCTCGATCAATTCGCCGGCAGCCCCCCGCCCAACGTGCGGTACACGATCTTGTCCGCGCGGCGATCGCGTGTTCGATCGCCGCCAGCGATTCGTTTGGTCTTCAGAGGCCCTTCTGTTGCCGAAGGGCAGGACCGGTTCACCTGGTCCGTCTTTCAAGAAGGCGGCACCGGGACGCCAAAGTGCTCACCGCATCGGAAAGGCTGGACCGCTACGCGGCGCCCTGAGGTACCAAGGGCAGGAGCCCTTGGCTGGTTTGCTAGGCTAACCGATGACATCGCTTCCGAACGTGACGCAACTGCTCGTCGCGTGGAGCAACGGCGACCAGGCCGCGCTCGAGCGCCTGACGCCGCTGGTGCATCAGGAGCTGCATCGTCTTGCGGCGCGCTATATGGCGGGCGAGCGGCCCGGACATGTTCTCCAGGCGACGGCACTCGTCAACGAAGCCTACCTGCGGCTGATCGACTGGAAGAACGTGCACTGGCAGAACCGCGCGCATTTCTTCGGCGTCGCCGCGCGACTGATGCGGCGCGTCCTCGTGGACGTCGCCCGCACACGCCGCCGTGCGAAACGGGGCGGCGGCGAGCTTCAGATGTCGTTGTCGGACGCGGTCCGGGTACCTGCCGCCGCCCAGAGCGCTGACCTCGTGGCGCTCGACGATGCGCTGAAAACGCTCGAGACGCTGGACGCCCGGCAAAGCCGCGTCATCGAATTGCGCTTCTTCGGCGGCCTGAGCCTGGAGGACACGGCGCACGTCCTCAACGTATCGGTGAGCACGGTGAGACGGGACTGGAGCCTCGCGCAGGCGTGGCTCTACCGGGAACTGAGCGGGCGGGGCCGCCAATGAGGTCGGAGCAGTACCAGAACGTCGGACAGCTCTATCACGCCGCGCTGGATCTGCCGCGCGAGAACCGCTCGGCCTTTCTGGAGGGAGCCTGCGAAGGCGACCAGGAACTGTGGCAGGACGTGCACTCGCTGCTGGAGGCCCACGACGACGCCGGCGCCTTCATCGAGCAGCCGGCCCTTGATGTGGCCGCACAGTGGATCGCGCGCCAGGCGGAAGCCGAGACGCTCAGCGGAAGAATCGGCGCCTATGACGTGCGGTCGCTGATCGGCCGGGGCGGGATGGGTGAAGTCTACCTGGCGCACGACACGAGACTGGGCCGCCAGGTCGCGCTGAAAATGCTGCCGTCGCAGCTGACCGGCAATCTCGACGCCGTCCGCCGCTTCGAGCAGGAGGCCCGGGCCGCTTCTTCACTCAACCATCCGAACATCGTCACCATCTACGAGATTGGCGAGGTCCACGGGCGGCGCCTCCTGGCCATGGAATTCGTCGAGGGGCAGTCGCTCGCGGCCTTGCGCGGCCGGCCAGTCGGCCTCGGCGCGCTGGCGCGCATGGGAGGGCAACTGGCGCAAGCGCTCTCGGTGGCGCACGCTGCGGGGATCGTGCACCGCGACATCAAGCCCGAGAACATCATCGTCCGCGCCGACGGCTACGTGAAGGTCCTGGACTTCGGCCTGGCGCGTCTGGTCGCCGCGCCGACCATCGTGCAGGCGCACGACGCGAGGCACGCCACGAGTCCCAGCGTGATCCTCGGCACGCCGCGCTACATGTCGCCCGAGCAGGCGCGCGGTGACACGGCGACCAGCGCCAGCGATGTGTTTTCGCTGGGCGTGGTGCTGTACGAGCTCGCGACGGGCACGCACCCGTTCGAGGCAGATTCGACGATTGACATGCTTCACGCCGTCACCGCACGCGTCGCGCCAAAGCCCACGCAGTGGCTGCCGGATATGCCGATGACGCTCGAGCGACTCCTCCTCCGCATGCTCGAGAAGCAGGACACGGCGCGTCCGACGGCCGACGAGGTCGAGGCGCAGCTGACGAAGCTGGCCGCTGCGCTGTCCGAGCCTGCACCGTCTATCCAGACGATTCCGACGATCGGCTCTCGATTCACCGGTCACATCGAGGAGTCGCCAACGGACGCGCTGCCGGCAGCAGCGGTATTGACCGAGCGCGCTGCGATGGCCCCCGCAGTTCCGCCCGCAACCGAGCGCCGCGCTCGTCGAGTCGGGCTGCTGCCGGAGATGGCGGTCGACTTGCGCAGCGCAGCCAACTACGGTAGCGACACACCTGCGGCGAAGCTCCTCCTTGCGGCATCGGGCCGGCCGTCCATCGGATGGTGGAAGTGGGCCGCGGTACTGGTCGTCATCGCGGTCGCTGGCAGTGCCTGGTCGCCGTGGCGCTCGCGACCACCCGCTGATACGGCTCGGGACGACTACGTGCCGCTGACGAACTTCGCCGACTCGGTCACGTCACCAGCCGTCTCGCCGGACGGCAAACTGCTGACGTTCATTCGCGGAATCAGCTCATTCCAAGGCGCCGGGCAGATCTACGTCAAGGTGTTACCTGATGGGGAGCCAAAGCAACTCACCCAGGACGGCCTGAACAAGATGAGCCCCGTGTTCTCACCTGACGGATCGCGGATCGCATACACCACGGTCGACGATTCGAACGAATGGGATACCTGGGACGTGCCGGTCTTGGGTGGGCAGCCGAGGAAGTGGCTGCCGAACGCATCGGGCCTCGTCTGGGTGGATAAGCAGAACGTACTGTTCTCCGAAAAGATCCGGGATAGCAAGGGCAACCACATGAAGGTGGTGGCGGCCACGGAGAACCGCGCAGGAGCCCGCGACCTGTACGTGCCCCTGCCGAAGGGGGCGATGGCCCACCGCTCCTTTCCCTCACCAGACGGGAGGTGGGTGGTGGTGGTGGAAATGGACGACCGCGGAGATTGGCTCCCCTGCAGAGTGGTCCCCATGGACGGCAGTTCCACGGGCCGGCAGGTCGGCCCACCGGGTGCCCCGTGCTGGTTTGCCGCGTGGTCGCCCGATGGGAAGTGGATGTATCTCAACTCCCTCATGGGAGGGGCCTTTCAGATCCTGCGGCAG
>DATDHP010000057.1:0-3350 GCA_036521515.1 Vicinamibacterales bacterium | reverse complement strand
CGGGCTGTTCAACCTGGGGAGCGCGCTCTCGTTTGCGCAGACGCTGCCGGCGGGCGTGTACATCGCCATGAACGGTCAGCACTTCGTGTGGGACAAGGTGCGAAAGAACCGTCAGACCGGCGTGTTCGAGGCGATCTGACGGTGTGATCGGACCACGCTCTATACCAGAAAACATCGACGCGCACTGTCGATAAGGTGATGGGCGCTGACTTGCGGGTGGCCCACGCCCTCGATCTGAGTCGGTTCCGGACCGGGCCGAGACGGACTTTTACCTGCACGGTGTGTCACGCAGTGAGCCCGGGTAAGCGCTGCGCCGTCTGGCGACCGCGGCGCGATGAGACAACGCGTCGCACGGCTACAATCCCCATGATGTCAGTCGTCTCCCACCTCGCGATCTCGCCGGCGCAATATGACGCTCGCATCCGCTCGCTGATTCCGCTGTACGACGAGCTCATTGCGGAAGTCGCTCGCGCGCTCGATCATGCGGCGCGCCCGGTGCGAACCGTCGTCGATCTCGGCATCGGCACCGGTGCGCTTGCGCGAGCGTGCCTCGAGCGCATGCCTGCCGCCCGCATTTGGGGCATCGATGCCGATGCGGGAATGATGGCAATCGCGCGTACGCGGCTCGGGAGCTTGTCCCGCCGAGTGACGATGACCACGGGCAGTTTCCTGGACAGGGCGCTGCCTTCGTGTGATGCCATGGTCGCGAGCTACTCGTTGCATCACATCCGGACACGCGTCGCCAAGCAGGGGTTCTATCGACGCTGCTACCGCGCACTTCGTCCCGGCGGCGTCCTGATCACCGGCGACTGCGCCCCGGCCTCCACCCCGCGCGGATTCGCGCGCGATCTCGACGTCTGGTTCACACATCTCGCAAAGACGTTCGGCAGCCGCGCGCGCGGACGACGCGTCTACGAATCGTGGGCGGACGAAGACGTTTACATGCCACTCGCAGAGGAGAATCGACTGTTGGAGCGCGCCGGCTTTGCCGTGGACGTGCCGTGGCGCCGCTCGCCGTTCGCGGTCATCGTCGGCTGTCGCAGGTCGTGAACGGCATGGGCAGAGAAATGCGCAACAGTAACGCCGCGCCCGCGCCGCGCACGCGGTACCGTATCACTGTCGGCTGCGACTGCCTGCTATCCGCCGGGCGGCGGTGCGAAGGGCTTTCTGGCCGCAAGTGCCGCAGCGGCCGCAAGCTTGTGACTAGCCTGCCACGGCGGTCCGACCGCTCTGCCCATCGCGCGCAGGAAGGCATCGATGTCCTCGCGGCGTAGCGCTGCCGCAGCGTCACCAAACACGCGCTCGCGGTCGTACCAATGCACGGACCAGCCGCGCGCTTCGGCGGCGGTCGCGAGGGCCTGGCGATACATGACGGAGTCGGCGATGGTCTGCGCGCGATTGTCGGCGATCCGCTCCTCGATCGTTGGCGGAAGCGCAGGGCACGCGCGGATCGCGATGCGCGCAATCGGCACGGGCACGGCGGCAGCCAGCACCTCGAGACTCTCACGAGCTCCGCGCGCGGCGGCCGCGCGCACGCGTTCGACAAGCGCCACGGCGTCAGCAAGCGAAAGCGACCGCGCTCCTGGAATGTTCTGGTAGCGGCCGACCGCCCACGACCCTTCGTGGTGATGGGGATGCGTCGGCAGATCGCGTGCGGTGAGATCGATGCGCCGGCGATCGAGGAGCTCGCCGTCGGGCGCGACGGTGACGAGCACCGCCGAGTTACTGTGCTCAGCGACGCCAACGGTCGCGGCCAGCCGCGTTCGTCCTCTCGTCACTTCTTCTCTTTCCAGATTACGGGATCCCCGCCGACCTTTCGCACGCGGCCTGCGCGTCGGCGTCGGGGCCGCCGAGGCAAACGTCGGATCCCGCGCCGCCGATCAGCAGGTCGCTGCCCGTGCCGCCGCAGATCAGATCATTGCCGCCCAGGCCGACGATCGTGTCGTTGCCGCCGAGCGCGGCGATGACGTCGGGGAAGGCGGTGCCGGCGATGACGTCATCGGCTGGTGTTCCAATGACGGTTGCCGGCAGGCCGAGGCAGAAGATCTCGTCGTTCACGCGCGCGATGAACGCGTCGATATCACCGCCGAATGCTGGCTGCAGCGGCTTCCGCAGCGGGAAGTCACTCGACCCGGTCATCCCCGCTACGTAGGCGGTGCGGAGTGCATCCGTCGCAATTCCCCAGCCTTCGTCGAAGCCGCCGCCGAGGAACGTGGAATACACAAACGAGGCGCCGTCGGGAGCGAGCTTCGCAACCAGCGCGTACTCGAAGCCGTTGAACGTCTTCTGCAATGGCCGCACGAGCGGGAAATCGGCCGACTGGACTGCAATTAGAAGGAGCGTTCGGCGCATGGGGCCCACCTTCTTTCTGCAGGCAGTCTGAGGAAGGGGCACTCTACTACACTGCGGCCCCGGCTGTTGCACGCTGCCAGTCCCGCACCTCGATGCGCTTTGCGACAGCATCGCGCCATCCCTCTACTTGACCGGTTGACTGACGAGAAAGAGGGGCCCATACAATAGCCCGTCGCCCCTCCGGCAGGGTCGATGAGGATTCCTCGAATATCATCCAAAGTCTCAAGGACAGATTCACGATCCGATGAGCGACGAGGAGCACTACCGCAAGCTCGAGCGGTTGTACGCAGCCGCCCCGATATCTCAGTGGTACGGTACCCGTATCGCAGTCTCGGACGGTCGAGCCGAGGTGCGGATGATGACGCGACCCGAGTTTTATCACGCCGCGCGCGCCGTCCATGGCTCGGTGTACTTCCGGGCACTCGATGATGCCGCCTACTTTGCGGTCAACTCCCGGGTGCGAGACGTGCTCGTCCTGACCGTCTCGTTCACGATCTATTTCACCCGCCCTGTCGGCGAGGGAGAGTTGCGCGCGATTGGACGTCTGCGGCATGAGAGCGGGCGTCTTTTCATGGCGGAGGCGGATCTCCGGGACACGGCGGAACGCCTGCTCGGGTATGGCAGCGGCGTCTTCACGCGAAGTGCGATTGCACTTGACGCTTCCGTCGGGTACGTGTGACGGGGCGAAGCCGCCAGGACCAGCGCTCGGCGCGACGAACGTCAACAGCATTGCCCGCGTGGATGGCCACGCCGGCACGTATTCCTCGGCGCGGCCGGTCACTACAGGATTGCGGGAAGCGAGGAGGGTGGCACAGCCTGAAGCAGATGGGTGGGATCCACCGGCTTGCTCATGTGAAGTCACACAGTGGCACCGCCGCAGCTCGATCCCGCCCCCGCCGTGCAACCGAAGCAGTGAGGACCAACCACGATTCGACGCCCGGTGAGGCTTGTCACTGTTGCCTCGAAGATGGTTTGCGGCGACCCGGATGCGGTGCCGA
>DATDHP010000056.1:0-14607 GCA_036521515.1 Vicinamibacterales bacterium | reverse complement strand
GGCGCGTGGATATACGGCGTGGGATCCCACGAGTCCCCCCTGGCTGCATGTCAGCAGTACCAGCGCGACGCTCGTCATCCCCACGGCATTCGTCAGCTGGACGGGCGAGGCGCTCGACAAGAAGACGCCGCTTCTCCGCTCCATGGAAGCGGTCTCGAAGCAGGCGGTCCGCGTGCTCAAGCTGTTCGGCTCCAGCGCCGAACGGGTGTTCGCCACCTGCGGACCCGAGCAGGAGTATTTCCTGATCGATCGCAATTTCTATTTCGCGCGTCCCGACCTGATTAACGCCGGCCGGACGCTGTTTGGCGCGAGACCGCCGAAGGGGCAGGAGCTCGAGGACCAGTACTTCGGCGCCATCCCCGAGCGCGTCATGGCGTTCATGGCGGAGGCGGAGAACGAGCTGTTCAAGATCGGGGTGCCTGTCAAGACGCGGCACAACGAGGTGGCGCCGGGCCAGTACGAGATCGCGCCGGTGTTCGAGAACGCCAACGTCGCCGTCGATCACCAGATGATGACGATGGAGATGTTGAAGAAGATCGCGCCGAAGTATGGCCTCGCCTGCCTGCTGCACGAGAAGCCGTTTGCCGGCGTGAACGGATCAGGCAAGCACAACAACTGGTCGCTGTCGGACGAGTTCGGCAACAACCTGCTCGCGCCCGGCGACACGCCGCACGACAACATGCAGTTCCTCGTGTTTTGCGCGGCCGTGCTGAAGGCGGTGGACAGGTGGCAGGGCCTGCTGCGCGCCAGCGTCGCGAGCGCGGGCAACGATCACCGCCTCGGCGCCAACGAGGCACCGCCGGCGATCCTCTCGATCTTCCTCGGTGACATGCTCACCGACATCTTCGAGCAGATCGAGAAGGGCGGGGCCAAGTCGACGAAGCAGGGCGGCACGCTCGACATCGGCGTCAGTGTGCTGCCGAAGCTGCCGCGTGACGCCGGCGACCGCAACCGGACGAGCCCGTTCGCGTTCACCGGCAACAAGTTCGAGTTCCGGGCGGTCTCGTCGGGCCAGAACATCTCGTTCCCGAACACCATCCTGAACGCCGCAATGGCCGATGCGCTCGACGGCGTGGCCAGCGAGCTCGAGAGCGCCACGGCGAAGGGCGAGGAGCTCAACAGGGCCGTCAGCAAGCTCCTGACGAATATCGTCAAGGATCACAAGCGCATCGTGTTCAACGGCAACAACTACGCGGCGGAGTGGGAAAGGGAAGCGGGCAAGCGGAAGCTCCTCAACCTGAAAAACACCGTCGATGCGCTGCCGGAGCTCACCACGCCCGACGCGGTGAAGCTGCTCGAGCGATACAAGATCCTCGACGAGCGCGAAATTCATGCGCGCTACGAGATCTTTCTCGAGAACTACAACAAGACGATCAACATCGAGGGCCAGCTCATGGTCCTGATGGCGAACCGCTACATTCTCCCGGCGGCCCTCGAATACCAGAAGCGGATCGGAGAGAGCGTTGCCGCCGTGAAGGCGGGCGGCGGATCGAGCGTGCAGGGGAAGAAGCTGCTTGCGGGCTACACGAAGCTCGTGGACAGGTTCAAGGCGCAGACCGACGTGCTCGCCGGCCTGCTCGACACCCACAACGGCGCCGCCCCGGAGAAGCACGCGAAGTACATGCGGGACAAGGTGGTCCCGGCGATGGCGACGCTGCGCGAGCTGGGCGACGAGATCGAAGTGCTCACGCCGCACGAGATCTGGCCGCTGCCGACGTACCGCGAGATGCTGTTCGTGAAGTGAGCTGACAGGCTCACGCGACATCACACGGGTTGACGATCACGACACATCGAGGCTCCACGGCACCGGGGTAGATTCCAGGGATGTCTCGGTGTCTCGGTGCGACGTTTTGAATCAGTTGCCTTTACGTGAGCGTTGCCACGGCCAGCGTAGCGTCAGGCCGCGGAGAACGCGTGCCGTGCGCGGGAGAGCATCGAGGAGCGCGCGCTCGAAATCCCCGGCTCTCGCGTAGCGACCGTCGGGCCGCGCGTGCAGCGCGCGCTCGACCGCCTGCACGAGCCGCAAGGGGAGATCCGGAAGCGCCCCGCGCAGCGATTTCTGCGGGCGCATCCGATCCGGCCGCCGTCCCGTCACCGTTCCGATCGTGCCGTCCACGGGGAACGTGCCCGTCAACAGATAACAGAGCAGCACGCCAAGGCCGTAGATGTCGGAGGCCGTCGAGCGCCGCGCGCCGGAGAACACTTCCGGCGCCACGTAGGACGGGGCGCTCGCCGCCGGGTTCGCGGCGTGGTCGTCGCGGCGCGCCAGCTCCTTCGCCGCGCCGAAGTCCATCAACACAATCCGTCCGCGCCGCTCGCGCATCACGTTGTGCGCGTTGACGTCCCCATGAACGAGCCCTGCTCCGTGGACCGCGGCGAGCGCGCGACAGAGGTCGAGGCCAACCAGCGTCGCCTCGCGTGCGCTGAGCGGCCCCTGCACACGCACCAGGTCCGCGAGCGTCTCGCCGTCGATGCGCTCCAGCCAGAGGCCCATCTCATGACCGTGACGCTCCGCCCGGAACACCCTCAAGACGTGCGGGTGCCTGATGCGGGTCAGCATGCGAGCGTCCCTGACCGCCCGGTCGATGCCACCTGCGTCGCCGACGCCGAACCGTACGACCTTGAGGGCGATCTCGCGCTCGAGGTCCGGATCGAACGCCCGGTACACGATGCTGAAGGGGCCGCGGCCCACCGTGTCGCGAATCTGCAGCGAGTCCCAGCCGCGCGAGGCGCCATGCAGCCGCGCGATCTGTTCGACCACCTGCAGCTGCGTCATGACCCCCGTCGTTTCCTCGTCAACGACTGCCGCGCCGACATCCTTCCAGTCGATGTCCGTTCCATCCGAAATCGAGGAAGCCAGATCCAGGAGTCGGGTGCGGTCGTCAGCGATTCTTCCCACGGGTCATTTCCTTCGCAAGGCGGAGCAGAGCTCGGCTGACGGCCATGTGCGCAGCAGAGATGGTCGGTTTGCCGAGCAGCGGCGCGAGCTCCGCGTACGGCAGGCCAAGCTCGATACGCGCGATGATGGCCTCACGGTCGTCTCCGCGCAGCCGGGTGAGTGCTGCCTCGTACAACTCCAGCGCCTCCTGGCCAATCGCCTCTTCGAGTGGCGACGGATCAGCTGCGCGGTACTGGTTCTCGAGCGGTTCGGCGGGGCCCTTGCGCTGAAGCTTTCGGGCCTCGTCCCGGATGCGGTTGAGCAGCGCACGGCGGAGGTACCCCTGGAACGCACCCTCGTGCCGCGGCTCGAAATCAGGCAGCCGCTGGACGACGTGTGCCAGTGTCTCCTGGACGATGTCGTGGGTGTCGAGGGCGCCGCGGGCGCCGCTGGGCAGCCGCCCATGCGCCCATCGCGTCAAGCGCGGAAGGTAGCGGGCGCAGAGGTCGTTCAGCGCGTCGCTGTCCCCTCCGCGAGCGCGCGTGATCAGTACGAGCGTCGCCTCACTGGCTTCGCCTTTCTGTTGCTCTGCCGGGAGCCTCTCATGCGACTGGGCCTGGCTCATTGGAATGTATCCGCGTGCGATAGAAGCGGTGGCCATCATCACAGCGCCGGAAAACCCATGTTGCTTCTAACGCAAGGTGCGGCCTCATCTAACAGACGCGTATTCCGCGCCCGTTCTGGCGCATGACGCCTCAGTTCCCGGCCCGGTTGTGTCCCGGTTGCGAAATGTCCGAACCGCCGGGCGCATCCAGTTTCTCGGATCGATCACCGTCACGCTCGCCATCGCGCGCGCGGAGTCCCACGCGCCGTTACTTTTTCGTCGTACGGTCCTTGCTGCACGGCTTGGACGAGAGGCTTCGCGTCGATGGACAAAAGGTCGCAGTGTCCGGTGATTTTCTCTGCGGTCTCCAGAGAGATGGCGCCCATGCCCCCGGGGCAAAAAAGCCCCACCTCCAGGTCGATCCCCGCCAGACCCTACCTCTGAGTGCGCCAAAACCGCCGGTGTGACGCCGCTGGAGTCTCGTCGAATCCCGGAGCGCACCGAGATGTCTGGAACCAAACGGCGTTCGAGAGACGGCGCAGCAATTGCTCGGGTCCTTGGTCTACCACGATGTGAACGGCTACCTCGCGAGCGAGTCGAGTCAATCGCGTGAATAACCATGCGGGTGCACCGCCCTGATGCTGCGGCAAGGGGGCGTACCCGGGGTGACGAGCCATGTAAGTGTTTACGGATCACTGGTTCAGCTTTTTGGATGACAAGCTCTTCGGGCATGTGCCCGCAGTGCCAAAGTGTAAACTGATCTGAGTGCACGACTCGATGGGCATTCTCGAAAAACTTCGACCCCTGCCTCGGTGGAAGCACGCGGATCCGGCCGTCCGCGCAGCGTCCGTGTACGACCTGGGCGCCGATGAGGCGGAGGCGCTGCTGGCCCTGGCTCGGGAAGACGCCGAGGCGCGGGTGCGTCGCGCGGCCGTGACGCGGCTGGACGATCCCAGGGTCCTGGGCGACATAGCGAGAACGGATCCAGACGAGGACGTGCGCGCCGAGGCGATCCGCGGCCTGGCGGGCCTCGCGGCCGAGACGGAGGACGTCACGCAGGCAGGGGTAGTGGTTCGGCAACTCGTCGCGCTCGGCCGCATGAAAGAAGTGGTGCTCATCGCGCGCGACGGCGCCACGGTTGAGGTCCGCGGTGCGGTTGTCGACCTCCTGGACGATGCAAAGTCGCTCGGATCGATCAGCCGGCACGCGCAGGATGGTGCGACGAGGTTGCGGGCGCTGGCACGGGTCACCGATCCAGAGGAAGTCCTGGGCGTCGCACTGAAATCGGAGCACACCGACGCCGCGGTTGCCGCGCTCGAGCGGATCTCCGACCCCGAGGCGCTCGGCGCGATAGCCCAGCGGGCGCGGAACAAGGTGGCCGCGCGCCGGGGACGTATGAGGCTGCGAGCGACCGAGGAGGCGGCGCGTCCGGCGCCGCCGCAGGATGCCGCGCTCCGGATGCGGCCCGAGGATCGCGAGCGGGCGCTGGCGCTGCTCCGTCGCGCCGAGGGGTTGGTTGCCCTGTCGGACCCTGAAGTGGCGGCTGCATCGCTCGCCGAAACACGACTGGCGTGGGCCGAGTTCCAGGCGGACGTCGATCACATTGCCCCGGGGCACGCGCAGCAGTTCGAAGCGGCCAGTGAGGCCGCGCGCGAGGCGATTGCGGAACGGCAGCGGGAGCGCGCCGCCGAGCAGGAGCGGGCCAACGCGCTCGCCCGCGAGCAGGCCGACCGCGTCATTATCTGTCAGCGGATCGAGGGGCTGTCCGGCCCCGAGGCGGCCGATCGGATTGCCGAACTGAAGGTCCAGTGGGATCGCCTGGCGCCGATGCCGTCCGAGTACGCGGCGTCGCTCAACCGGCGGTTCCAGGACGCCTGCCGGGCTTTCGAGGATCGTGAGCGTCGGCGCATGCTCGCGCAGGCCGCGGCCGGCCGGCTGGAAACGCTCGCCACCGAGCTCGAGCAGCTCGGCGCCTCCGATCAGCCGCTCGAGGAGATCGTCGCTCGCTGGCGCGGCTTGCGGCGCGACGCGGACGTGCTGCGCGAGCACGCCGAGGCCAACCCGCTCGCGGCCGATCGGCTCGAGCGCGCGGTGGCCGCGCTCGAGGAGAAAGAGCATCAGCACCAGCAGGTCCGCGCCCGGCAGGAGCAGGACAATCTCAAGCGGTTGCAGCAGATCTGCCGCCAGGTGGAAACGCTCGCTGCGGCAGATCAGATCACGCTGAAAGCCGGCGACCGCGCGCTGCGCGATATCCGCACGACGCTCGAGGAGCGGGTCCCGCTGCCCTCGAAGAAGGATCGCCAGGAGGTCCAGGTGCGACTCGAGGCAGCGCGTGCCACGCTGGGTCCGCGCGTGCAGGAGCTGCGCGACGCCGACGAGTGGCAGCGTTGGGCCAACCTTCAGGTGCAGGAGGAGCTGTGCCGCGGGATGGAGGCGCTGAAGGCCGAGGAAAACCTCGAGACGTCGAGCCGCCGGATGCGCGAGCTGCAGGCGCGATGGAAGCAGGTCGCCCTGGCGCCGCGCGCGCAGGGCGAGGCCATGTGGCGCCGGTTCAAGACCGCGCAGGACGACGTGTTCGCGCGGACCTCCGCCCACATGGCGGCGCAGAACGAGGAGCGCCACGCCAATCTCGCGCGCAAGCAGGCGTTCAGCGAGCGCGCGGAAGCGCTTGCCGACTCGACCGACTGGGTGCGAACCGCCACGGAGATTCAGAAGCTGCAGGCCGAATGGAAGACGGTCGGCCCCGTCACGCGCGGTCATGAGAAGGCGGTCTGGGAGCGGTTCCGCGCCGCGTGCGACCGGTTTTTCACCCGACGGCAGCAGGACCTGAAGCGGCGCAAGGACGACTGGTCGGCCAACCTGGCCCGGAAGGAAGCGCTCTGTCAGCGGGCGGAGGCGCTGGCGGATTCGACCGAATGGGAGGTGGCGGCCGGGCAGCTGAAGCAGCTGCAAGCCGAGTGGAAGACGATCGGTCCGATCCGCAAATCGAAATCGGAAGCGGTGTGGCAGCGGTTCCGGACGGCGTGCGATCGATTCTTCGACCGCTACAAGCACCGCGACCAGGTGGACCTGCAGGGCAAAGCGGCTCCCCGCGAAGCGATCATTCGCGAGCTCGAAGGACTGCTCCCGCTCCATCGCGCAGGTTTGCGCGACGGCGGCGCCGGAGTCCCGGGTGGAGGGGCCGAGGTTCCGCCGGCGCCCGATAATCTCGTCAGCACGATCCACGAGGCACGTGCCCGGTGGCAGCACGCACCCGAGCTGCCGCGGCAGATCCAGCAGGATTTCGCCGCACGCTATCACCAGGCGCTCGGCCGCCTGGTGGCCACGTGGCCCGCGGCGTTCGCCGGCAGCGATCTCGATCCCGAGAACACGCGCAAGCGCATGGAAAAGCTGCTCGCACGCGTCGAGGAACTGGTGTCGGCGCAACCGAAGCCGCAGGCGCCGCTGTCACCCGCGGAGCTCCTCGCCCAGCAGTGGCGCGAGCGGCTGGCCGCGAACACGATGACCGGCAGCCGCAGCGCAGCGGAGAGCGAGGACTCGCGCTGGCGTGCGGCCGAGCAGGAAGTTCGCAATGCGCAGGCGCAGTGGATGCGCCTCGGTCCCGTGCCGCCGGAGGTTGCCGGACCGCTCAACGAGCGGTTCCAGCGCGCCTGCCGACGCTTCTACGACCAGCGGCGGAGGGCGTCCTGATCATTCTTGATTATCGATTTGTGATTAGCGATTGGTTGTCGATTGCTGATTCTTGATTGATGATTGTCGGGCCACGATTGCTGATTCGCGGCAATCAACAATCACCATTCCACAATCAACAACCAGTCAAAAATCACCAATCACGAATCAAGAATGAGCGCGCCTATCCTTCGAGGTAGGTATACCCGTGCAGGCCGTCCTCGTAGAACCGCAGCAGCCGGCCGGCGCCCTCGTAATCCATCCGGCCCTCGCGCACGGCGGTCTCGACGTCGGTTCTCATCTTGCCGATCAGCGACTCGGCATCGAACTCCACGTAGTCGAGGACTTCCTTGACCGTGTCTCCCTTGATCAGCGTGTCCAGCCTCGCGTTGCCGTGCTCGTCGAGGCTGACGTGCACGGCGTGCGTGTCGCCGAACAGGTTGTGCAGGTCGCCGAGGATTTCCTGGTACGCGCCGACCAGGAACACGCCCAGGTAGTAGTCGTCGCCGTTGACGGTGTGAAGGCGTAGCGTCTTCTTCACGTCCCGGCGGTCCACGAAGCGATCGAGCTTGCCGTCCGAGTCGCACGTGATGTCGCCCAGCACGGCGTACTTCGTGGGCTTCTCGCCCAGCCGGTGAATCGGCATCACCGGGAAGAGCTGCTTGATCGCCCAGCTGTCGGGAATCGACTGGAACAGCGAGAAATTGCAGAAATACGTGTCGGAGAGCTGCTCGTCGAGCGTCTGCAGGTCTTCCGGCACCTCGGCCAGCGTCAGGACGATTTTCTGGAGCTTGGTGCAGATCGCCCAGAACAGGTTCTCGGCCATGCTGCGCTGCTCGAGCGGCAGGTAGCCGCCGACGAACAGGCTCAACGCCATGTCGAGCGCCTGCTGGGCGTCGTGAAACGCCTCGAGCGCGTTGCGGGCGTTGACGTTGTTGTAGGTCTCCACGAGGTCGACGATCGGCTGCTCCCAGTCCTGGTGGGCCGACGTCGGCACCTTCTCGTCGCCGAACCCGGACACGCCAAGGACGTTGAAGACGAGCGCACTGTGGTAGGCCACGGTGGCGCGGCCGCTCTCGGAGACGATCGTGGGATGCCCGACGCCCGCCTCGTCGCACACGGTCTGGATGTGATAGACGACGTCGTTCGCGTACTCTTCGAGCGTGTAGTTCATGCTCGACTCGAAGTTCGTCCGCGAGCCGTCGTAATCCACGCCCAGTCCGCCGCCGACGTCCAGGTATTGAAGCCCGGCGCCGAGCTTCGCCAGCTCGGTGTAGACGCGCGCTCCTTCGTTCAGCGCCCCCTTGACGATGCGGATGTTGGTGATCTGGCTGCCGAGGTGGAAGTGAAGGAGCTTCAGGCAGTCTTCCATGCCCCGGCTCTTGAGCTCCTCGAGGCCGCGCATGATCTCGGTGACGGTCAGCCCGAATTTCGACCTGTATCCGCCCGACGACTGCCATCGTCCGCTACCGCGCGATGCGAGCTTGACGCGCATGCCGATCTGCGGCCGCACGCCGATCTTCCCGGCTGTCTCCAGGATGAGCGGCAGCTCCGTGTACTTCTCGACCACCGGGATGATATTCCGGCCCATCTTCTGCGCGAGCATCGCCGTCTCGATGTACTCGGCGTCCTTGAAGCCGTTGCAGATGATCGGCGTCTCGTTGTCGGCGATTCCCACCACGGCCAGCAGCTCGGGCTTCGACCCGGCCTCCAGACCAAAGCGGTACGGCCGTCCGAACTTGAAGACTTCCTCGACCACCTGCCGCTGCTGGTTGACCTTGATGGGGTAGACGCAGCAATAGCCGCCCTGGTACTGGTGCTGGCTGATCGCCGTCTGAAACGCGGTGTGGATGTCGCCGAGACGGTGCTTCAGGATGTCGGTGAAGCGGACGAGGACCGGAAGGCTGATGCCGCGGAGCAGGAGCCGGTCGATCAGCTCCTTCAGGTCGATCGCTTTCGCCGGGTCCCTGGTCGGGTGCACCTGCACGTGGCCGGCCGGGTTGACCGAAAAATAGCCGTTTCCCCAGCGGGCGACCTCGTACAGCTCGCTCGCATCGTGCACCGTCCACGCCCGCGTCGTCGTCGCGCTCGCGGCGACCGGCGCGGTGCGTCCGTTGGTCAGCGTGCTCATGCAGTTGTCATCATAAACGGTCTCCGGTCTTCAGTCGTCGGTCTTCGGTCCCGTCCCGACGAAATTTCTTCGCGCCGCTTCGAGCGGGACCGTCGACCGCAGACCGAAGACGGAGTCAGGCCCGGATCTTCCTCGTCCAGATCGCGTTGTTCTCCCAGTTGGACTTCTTCATCGAGAGGTCGGGCGGCTGGGTGCGGCCCAGCCGATCGGTGGCGCGCGAGGCAACGGCGTGCGATCCGCCCGCGAGCGGATCGATCTCGAGCGACCAGAACGTCCAGGAGTACGGGTTGCGGTTGGCTTCGAGCCGCGCGGGCTGCCAGGACCCGCCGTCGATCTGCACCTCGACTTTCTCGATCGGCGTGCCATCGCCCCACGCCGCGCCCTGGACGATGAAGCGGCCCTGCGCGCCGGATGACGGCCGTGTCACACGCGCGGTGACCGACTTGACGAGCTGTCGCGTGACCGACGTTTCGGTCCATTCGACCCTGTCGCCGACCTGCCGGCCCATGATCGTCACGTAGTCGCGTCCCATGAAGCGCCCCATGAAGCGGCGCGGGCTCAGCTCGATGCGCTCGAGCCACTTGACGTTCGACACGCCGTACCAGCCGGGTACGAGGAGGCGAACCGGGAACCCGTGAATCACGGGCAGCGGCTGGCCCTCGACTTCGTACGCGAGGATGGCGTCCGAGGCGAGCGCATCGGCCAGCGACATCGAGCGGGCGAAATTCATCACGTAGTCGTTGCCGCGAAGCGTCTCCTTGCCTTCGTCCGCCGCCCAGAAGATCGCCTCGAGCACCTCCTTGGACGGCCGCGCCTCGTCCAGGATCCCCTTGAGGGTGCAACCGGCCCACGTGGCGTTGCCCACCATGCGATGCATCACCTGCTCGCGGTTGCCCCCGCATTCGAAGGTCACCGTGCGCTCGACGCGCGGGCGCCTCTTGATGTCGTCCAGCGTCAGCGTCATCGGGCGCCCGGCCAGCCCGTCCACCGTGAGCCGCCAGGCGGCGGCGTCGATTTCCGGCACGTTGTAGTGGGTGACGACAAAGATGTCGAGCGGCGCGGTCTTTGGCGTGATGTCGCGCAGGTCGATGCCCGCGGTGGCCTGGCCGGGCAACGTGAAGTTGCCGGGCCGCTTCAAGGAGAAGCCTTCCGGGTAGTCCTCGAACGGCACCAGCTCGCGCCCGGCCTCCTGCGCCGCCCATGGCGCTCCGGGGAGTACGGCGAGCCCGGCGCCCGCAAGAACGAGTTGCTCAATGGCGGTGCGTCGCGACAGTGGTTCCATAACGTTCCTCCGGCAACGCCCAATGCTAAATGCCGACTGCTCAATGACAAAGAAGAATCTTCACGGTCGTGCACGTGAGAGGCCCGGCGCCCAGGGCATTGAGCATCGGGTGTTGATGGAGAAAGAATGAAGAGCTGCAATGGCCGAGCGGATTCCAGCCATCCGGGTGCTGCTGCTCCCGAAAGACACCAACGCGTACGGAACCATCTTTGGCGGTGTGATCCTGTCTAATATCGACCTGGCGTCAGCGATCGAGGCGCGGAAGGTCGCCGCGCACCGGTACGTCACGAAGGCGATGCGGGAAGTAGAGTTCCACGAACCGGTCTTCCTCGGCGACATCGTCAGCTTCTATACCGAGACACTGCGCGTTGGCCGCACGTCGATCACGGTCCGCGTGCTGGTCGAAGCCGAGCGGTGGGGCGCCAGTCCCGTCATCGGCGGCGGCCCCGGGCACGGCGAAACGGTCAAGGTGACGGAAGCCGAGGTCGTGCTGGTTGCCGTGAACGATCGGGGCCGGCCGGTGCCCATTCGTCCCGAACCGCGGCAGGCGTAGTGGTCGGATAGCAATGCAGAATGCGAAATGCCGAATGCCGAATCTGTGTGCATTGAGCATTGAGCATTGGCCATTGGGCATTTCCGAATGAAATGGATCAGCACGCGGGGCATGGCCCCTCCCGCCCCGTTCATCGACGCGCTCTTTTCCGGAGCCGCGCCGGACGGCGGGTTGTACCTGCCCGAACGGCTCGATCCGCTGTCGCCATCCGAGGTCGCCGCGTTGTCGGACGCCGACGCGGCGGCAATCGGCGTGGAGGTGGGCCTCCGACTGCTCGAGGACGACATCACGCGCCCCGCCCTCGAGGCGCTGGTGAACGACGCCCTCAATTTTCCGATTCCACTCGTCCAGGTCACCGACCGCGCCTGGGCGCTGGAGCTCTTCCACGGGCCCACGTTCGCCTTCAAGGACGTCGGGGCGCGCGTCCAGGCCCGGCTGCTGCACCACTTCACGGACGGCACACCGCTGACGATTCTGGTCGCCACCTCCGGCGACACCGGCAGCGCGGTCGCCCAGGCGTTCCACGGCGTGCCCGACACGCGCGTGATCGTGCTGTATCCGCAGGGCCAGGTCAGCGACGTCCAGGAAGCCCAGATGGCGTCGCTCGGCGACAACATCCTGGCAGTGGCGGTGGACGGCACGTTCGACGACTGCCAGCGGCTCGTCAAGGAGGCGTTTGCCGACGACGAGTTGCGCAGGCACGTGTGGCTGACGCCCGCCAACTCCATCAACGTCGGACGGCTGCTGCCGCAGGTCTTCTACCACTTCATTCCAGGGCGCGTCGCGCCGGCGGTCGTCTCGGTGCCCAGCGGAAACTTCGGGAACCTCACGGCCGGCCTCATCGCGAAGCGTCTCGGCGTGCCGGTCTCGCGTTACGTCGCGGCGACCAACGTCAACGACGTGGTGCCCGAGTACCTGCGGTCCGGGCGCTATGTGCCCCGCGCGTCGGTCAGGACGGTCGCCAACGCGATGGACGTCGGCGCGCCGAACAATTTCGAGCGCATGCAGGCGCTGTACGGCGGCGACCTCGCGGCGCTGCGCCGCGACATCGTCGGTCTTGTCTATGACGACGATCGGGTCGTCGCGGAGATCGGGGAGGTGTATCGCAGGCACGGCTACGTTCTGGATCCGCACGGCGCGATCGCGTGGCTTGGTCTGCAGGAGGTGCTGGCCCGGGACCCTGACGCCCGCGGCGTGTTTCTGGCGACGGCGCACCCTGCGAAGTTCCGCGAGGTCGTCGAGCCGGCGCTCGGCAAACCGGTCGCGCTGCCGCGGGCGCTCGAGGAGGCGATGGCGCGGCCGCGAACACGAACGTCGCTTCCCGCTGCCTATCTCGAACTGGAAAGGTTACTGCGTGCGTTCTGAGAACTTCCGCCCCGAGCCAGGCACCTTGCCATCCCGCGAGACGATCCCCGACCGCTACAAGTGGGATCTCGCGTCGATCTGCCGCGACTGGGAAGAGTGGTCCTCCAACTACCACCAGCTGGAGTCCGCCGTCGAGGGCTTTCGGCGGTTCAAGGGCACGCTCTCCCTGGGCGCGAGGCAATTGCTCGCATCCTTTCGAGCCATGGACGACATGGGAGCGCTCAGCTACCGCGTCTGGTATTTTGCCTCGCTCCAGTACGATCAGGACCAGCGCAACAACGAGGTCAACGCGAGGCGTCAGCAGGTCCAGATCCTGTTCGCGAGGCAGCAGCAGGCGAGCTCGTGGTTCAACCCCGAGCTGCTGGCGATCCCGCTCGACACCGTTCGCGGCTGGATGGAGGCGAACGCCGAGCTCGCGGTCTACCGGTTCGCGATTGAAAGCCTGTTCCACGAGCAGGAGCACGTGCTGGACGAGGCGGGCGAACGGTTGATGTCGTACGCGGGCCGCTTCAACAGCGTCCCCTACGACAGCTACGCGGCGCTGACCACCGCGGACATGAGAAGCCCGTCGATCGTGCTGGACAGCGGGGATCAGGTCACGCTCAGCTACGGCCAGTACCGCGCGCTGCTGGAGACCAACCGCAACCAGTCGGACCGCGCCGCCGCGTATCGCGCGTTTCATCGCACCTACGCGGACAGTCAGAATACCTACGCGGCCCTCTACAACGGCGTGCTGCAGCGCGACTGGTTTCACGCCCGCGCCCGGGGCTACGCGTCCACCCTCGAGGCTGCGCTCCACGGCAACAACATTCCGACGTCCGTTGTCGAGAACCTGATCGCGTCCACGAAGGCGGGCGTCGAGCCGCTTCGGCGGTACCACCGCCTGCGCCGCAGAGTTCTGGGGGTGGACAGCTACCGGCTCTTCGACGTGTTCGTGCCGCTCGTCGAGCACGACGAGAAGTACCCCTACGACGAGGTCGACGAATGGGTCGCCGACTCGGTGGCGCCGCTCGGCCGCGACTACCAGCAGCACGTGCGCGAGGCCTTCCGGAATCGCTGGATCGACGTGTTCGAGAACGCCGGCAAGCGCATCGGGGCCTATTCGGCTCCGGTCTACGGCTCTCACCCCTACATGTTGCTGAACTACAACGAGACGCTCGACGCCGTGTTCACGCTGGCCCACGAGATCGGCCACTCGATGCACACGCTGCTGTCGCACCAGGCGCAGCCCTTCGTCTACGCCGGCTACACGATCTTCGTGGCCGAAGTGCCGTCGACGTTGAGCGAGGCGCTGTTCCTCGACCTGATGCTGGAACGCGCGCGCAGCCGCAGCGAGCGCGTTGTCCTGCTGCAGCACGCCATCGACAGCATCGCCAGCACGTTCTACACGCAGGTGATGTTCGCGGACTTCGAGCTGCAGGCCCACCGCCTGGTCGAGCAGGACCGGCCGGTGACGGCCGAGACGCTGAACGCGATCTACGCCGGGCTGCTCGACGAGTTTTACGGCAGCGTCGTCGACGAAGAGGAGATCTCGCGGGTCACGTGGGCGCGGATCCCGCACTTCTTCAGCACGCCGTATTACGTGTACCAGTACGCGACGTGCTTCGCGTCCACCGCGCGGCTGATGCAGGGGCTGCGCAGCCCGGATGCAGGCGCGCGCGCGTTCGGCGTGGAGCGCTACCTTTCGCTGCTGCGAGCCGGCGGCAGCGACTACCCGATGACGCTGCTCTCACGTGCGGGCGTCGATCTCAGCGAGCCCGACACCGTGCGCGCCGTCTCGGTGGAACTCGATACGCTGGTCGCCCGCCTCGAGGTGGAGCTGGGAGCCGGCTAACCACAAAAGCGGTCGTGGCTTCCGGCTTCAGCCGGAAGACGAACGAGCAGCCGCCATGATCTTCCGCCTGAAGGCGGAAGCCACAGGAGCAGAACGAGGCGCTCACTTCGTGACAGCGTGGCCTTGGTCACAGCGCGGCATGTTTTGGTTGCGGCTATGCCGCGCTGTGACCTTCGTGTCGTTCGTTCTCTTCGTGGTTTTCAGACCAGGCGGGGAAGGCGCACGACCATTTCCGTGCCTTCGCCGACGGTGCTGCGGCACGTGATCCGGCCGCCGTGCGCATCGACGATC
>DATDHP010000055.1:0-5560 GCA_036521515.1 Vicinamibacterales bacterium | reverse complement strand
GTCACGCGGGCCGGCTTCAGCCTGCCCGCTCGTCCACCTGCTCGGGAACACCGGCGCGTACCTGGCCGGCAACGGCAGCGTCGACGGGAGCGCCTCGGCGAAGCCGGGCGCTTCGAGGTGCAGCTCCGGCGCCGGGCCGCGCCCGAGGGCGTCGCCGAGCGTGCGCCGGATCACCTGGTGGATATACGACTGGTCGCGAAAGCGGACTTCAGCCTTCGTCGGATGGACGTTGACGTCCACGCTGTCATGCGGCATCTCGATGAAGAGATGCACCTCCGGGCTGCGCTCCTTGATCGAGGCGACGCTGTAGGCCTCGATGATCGCGTGGGCAATCGTGCGGTCCCTGACCACGCGCCTGTTGACGAAGACGTTCTGCGGCCCCCGGGTCGGTCCCTGTTCGGCCAGCGCCGCCACGTAACCGAGCACCTTCACGTCCCCGCTGCCCCGCCGCACTTCGATCAGATCGTTGCGCTCGCCGTACAACTGATACAGGCGATCGCGCAGTGTCGCGACCGGCGGGCATTGCATCACCGTGCGGCCCGCGCTCGTGAGCGCAAAGCCGATCTCCGGATAGCACAGCGCCAGCTGACTGACAATGCGCGAGACCTGGGCGGACTCGGCGGCGTCCGACTTCAGGAACTTGCGCCGCGCCGGCAGGTTGTAGAACACGTCGGCCACGTCGATCGCCGTGCCCTCCGGCATGCCCTTCTCGATGACGGACGCGACGGCGCCGCCGTTGACGCGGATCTCGGTGCCGGACTCCGCGCCGCGAGCGCGAGTCCTCAGGGTGAAGTGCGAGACCGACGCGATACTGGGCAGCGCCTCGCCGCGAAAGCCGAGCGTCGCGATGCGTTCGAGGTCGTCGGCCCGGTGGATCTTGCTCGTGGCGTGCCGCTCGATCGCCAGCCGGGCATCGTCGGGCTCCATCCCCTCGCCATCGTCCTCGACGCGGAGGAGCTTCTTGCCGCCCCATTCGATGGCGATCGCGATGCGCCGCGCGCCGGCGTCGATCGCGTTCTCGACGAGCTCCTTGACCACGGACGCGGGGCGCTCGACCACTTCGCCGGCAGCAATCTGGTTGGCGAGGTCCGTCGGCAGGCGGTGGATTTTTGCCATGGACGCTGGTCAGCCGGCGGCCGGCAGCGGGCAGCGGGCAGCAGCCGGCAGCGGGCGACAGTCAGCGGGCAGCGGACCTGCCGCGACGGCACAGGATGAAGGCATTGCGTTGTTGGCCTCGCCGCGGCAAGTGCGTTCACTGCCGGCTGCCGGCTGCCGGCTGCCGGCTGACATCAGATCCACCCTTTGCGGCGGAAGAAGTACAGCATGGTGCCGATAATCGCCAACATGATGCCCGCAATCCACCAGAACTGCGCCTCCTCGCCGCCGGGGAACGCCGGCAGCGGGAGGTTCATGCCCCACATGCCCGTCAGCACCGTCAGCGGCAGGAAGATCGTGGACATGACGGTCAGCACCTTCATCACCTGGTTGAGACGATTGGAGACCGTCGCCAGGTTGACGTCGATGATGCCGGTGACACGGTCCTGGAACAGCATCGTCTCCTCCGTCAGCCGCACGACCTGGTCATAGACGTCGCGGAAACGATAGGCCATCTCGTCGGAGATCTGCGAGAACTCGCGGCGGGCCAGCCGTCCGATCGCGTCCCGCTGCGGAACGAGGATCCTCCGCATCGACGCCAGATCGCGCTTCAACTTCAGCACCTGGCGGACCAGGCTCTCCTGCGCCTGGAACGACTGTTCTTCCAGCGTCGTGAGCCGCTTCTCGAACTCCTCCATGACGGGGCGGTAGGTCCCCACCATGGAGTCGACGATGCGGTGCATGAGCGCCACCGGTCCTGCCTCGAGGATGCGCGGAGTGCGATCGCAGAGCTCGCGGAGCCTGGCGATGCTCCGCGAGTGGCCGTCGTGGACGGCCACGAGATAGTTGGGCCCGAGGAAGAAGTCGACGTCGTGCGTGGCGACGCGGCGGCCGCTTTTCTGGACGTCGATGCCGTGGAGCACGATGTACAGGTAGCCCGGGTACGTTTCAATCTTGGGGAATTGCAGGACGCTCAACGCATCCTCGACCGAGAGCGCATGAAAATGGAAGACATCGGACAGGATGCGCCCTTCTTCCGCCGCAGGCTCCGACAGATCCACCCACACGATCACCCGGGACGACGGATCGAGCCACTCGGGCTCGACCCGTTCGACGCACTTCGTCCCGCCGTCCTGGTGAACGTAGACCGAGATCATGTCGTTCCCGCTTCTCTGTTCTCCCCTCCCGGTTCGTGCTCAGGTTCGTCGTTCAGTTCACGGTTCTCCGTTCAGGTCCGCTACGAGGTTCCCTGTTCGGGAACAGCGAACCGAACCCCGAACCGCGAACCTTGAACCCCAAACCCCGAACCCCGAACCCCGAACCGAACCTGAACGTGAACACGAACCGGGAAGCGAGAAGCGAGAAGTGTGAACGACACGTTCGTCTAGTCACCCGCCCTCATCGCCAGCGCAGCCTGCGCCGCCGCCAGCCTGGCCACGGGCACGCGGTACGGCGAGCAGCTGACGTAGTTCAGCCCAACCTTGTCGAAGAAGTGAATCGACGAGGGATCGCCACCGTGCTCGCCGCAGATACCGAGCTTGATATCAGGCCGGGTCTTGCGCCCCCTCTCGACCGCGACCTCGACGAGCTCTCCGACGCCGTTCTGATCGATCGTGGCGAATGGATTCTTCGTCACGATCTCCAGCTCCGAGTAGTTCGGGAGGAAGGAGCCGGAGTCGTCGCGCGACATGCCGAGGGCCGTTTGCGTCAGGTCGTTGGTACCGAAGCTGAAGAACTCGGCCGACTGGGCGATCTCATCGGCGGTCAGCGCGCCGCGCGGGATCTCGATCATCGTCCCGACCAGATAGTTGAGCTTGACCTTGTGCTCGGCCTGCACGTCGCGCGCGGCCTGGTGAACGACCTCGGTCTGGAGATCGAACTCCTTCTTGAAGCCAACCAGCGGAATCATGATCTCCGGATGGACCTTGATGCCCTCCTTCTGGACGATCGCCGCCGCCTCGAAGACGGCGCGGGCCTGCATCGCCGAGATCTCCGGGTAGCCGATGCCGAGACGGCAGCCCCGGAAACCGAGCATCGGGTTGGCCTCGTGCAGTTGATGGACGCGCGACTGGATGGCCTCCTCCGGTATGCGCAGCTTCTTCGCGAGGTCGGCCTGCTGCTCGGGTGTATGCGGGAGGAACTCGTGCAGCGGCGGATCGAGAAAGCGGATCGTCGCCGGGTATCCGTTGAGCGCCCGGAAGATGCCGGCGAAGTCGTCGCGCTGATAGGGAAGGAGCTTGGCGAGCGCCGTCTTCCGCGCCTCGGGCGTCTCGGCGAGGATCATCTCGCGCATCGCGTCGATGCGGTTGCCCTCGAAGAACATGTGCTCGGTCCGGCAGAGGCCGATGCCGACGGCGCCGAAGGCGAGCGCCTTCCGTGCCTCGTCGGGCTGGTCGGCGTTGGCGCGCACTTCCATGCGCGTCGCGTCGTCGCACCACTTCATCAGCTGCTGGAAGCTCCTGAACTTCTCGGTCTTCCGCGCGGCCGCGTCCCCGTCGATGAGGCCCGCCACGATCTCGGACGGGGCGGTCTTGACCTTGTCCGCGTAGACCTTGCCCGCGGTGCCATCGATCGACATCCAGTCGCCTTCCTTGAACTTCCTGCCGTTCGCAGTCACCGTGCGGGCCTGGTAGTCGACTTCCACGGCGGCGGCGCCGCAGACGCACACCTTACCCATTTGGCGGGCGACCAGCGCGGCGTGTGAAGACACGCCGCCGCGGGCGGTCAGGATGCCTTCCGCCGCGATCATGCCGCGCAGGTCTTCGGGCGACGTCTCGACGCGGACGAGGAGCACCTTCTGCCCTTTTTCCGCCGCCGCGACGGCACGGTCGGCGTTCAGGTAGATCTGTCCGGATGCGGCACCGGGGCCGGCAGGCAGGCCGGTTGCGATCTCGGCCGCCTTCTCGACCTCGGCGGCGTCGAACACCGGCGCCAGCAGCTGTTCGAGCTGGTCCGCCGGATTGCGCATGACGGCCGTCTTCCAGTCGATCAGTTTTTCCTTGTGCATGTCGATCGAGAACTTGAGCGCGGCCATCGCGGTACGCTTGCCATTGCGCGTCTGCAGCATGTAGACGACGCCGTCCTCGATGGTGAACTCGAAGTCCTGCACGTCCTTGAAGTGCCGTTCGAGCGTCTGGCGGATGCGCTCCAGCTCGTCGTAGGCGGCCGGCATGTGCTTCTTCAGGTCGGAGACCGGCTCGGGCGTTCGGACGCCGGCGACGACGTCCTCGCCCTGCGCGTTGATCAGGAACTCGCCGTAGAACTCCTTGACGCCGTTCGCCGGGTTGCGGGTGAACGCGACGCCGGAGCCGGACTCGTCACCCGTGTTCCCGTACACCATGGCCTGGACGTTGACGGCGGTGCCCCACTCGGTCGGAATGCTGTACTTGCGGCGGTAGACGATGGCGCGGTCGTTCATCCAGGATCCGAACACGGCGCCGACGGCGCCAAGCAGCTGCTCCCACGGTGACGCGGGGAAGTTCCTGCCGACGCGCTCCTTCACGAGTGTCTTGAACCGGCCGACGAGCTCCTTCAGGTCGTCGACCGTGAGCTTCGTGTCCTCGATGTCCTGATGGTAGCGCTCGTGCTTGAGCGTCTCGATGACGGTCTCGAACGGCTCGTGATCCTCGCCGGCGCGTTTCTGCACGCCGAGGACGACGTCGCCGTACATCTGGACGAAACGTCGGTAGCAGTCCCACGCGAAGCGCGGATTCCCGGTTTTCTTCGCGAGCGCTTCGACCGTCTGGTCGTTGAGGCCGAGGTTGAGAATCGTGTCCATCATGCCCGGCATCGAATCGCGGGCGCCGGAGCGCACGGACACCAGCAGCGGGTTGGTGAGGTCGTCGAACTTCTTGCGGGTCTGCTTTTCGAGGGCGGCGATGCCAGCCTCCATCTGCGGGCGCAGAGCGGGGGGATAGCTGCGCTTGTGGTCGTAGTAGTAGGTGCAGACCTCGGTGGTGATGGTGAAGCCCGGAGGCACCGGCAGCCCGATGCGACACATCTCGGCGAGGTTGGCGCCCTTGCCGCCCAGCAGCGCCTTCATGGTTCCGTTGCCGTCGGTTCTCTTGCCGAAGAAGTAGACGTACTTGCCCGCCGTCTTCGCCGCGCCCGTTTTCGAACCGCTCGCCCTGGGGGCGCTCTTCTTCGCCGCCAGCTTCGCGGCTCTCTTCGCCGCCGCCACAGCCGCGATGACTGCCACCGTTCTCACCGCCTTCGCCAGCCGGCTGGCCGGCTTCCGGATTGCCTTCTTCGCCATCGAATTCGAGCTCCTCTGTAACCTGTCTCTCGTGGGGCGGGCCTTCACGGCCCGCCTCGCGGACCCGACGGGTCCGCGCCACATCACTCCGGAGCGATCTCCGAGATGTCGGCCAGTTCCAGGATCAAGTCGCGCAGCGTGGCGACGAGCGCCAGCCTGGTGGTGCGCAATTCCGTGTCGTCGGCCATGACCAGTACGTCGTCGAAAAAG
>DATDHP010000054.1:0-1603 GCA_036521515.1 Vicinamibacterales bacterium | reverse complement strand
AGGGCAATCACCAGGCCGGTGATCTCGACCGCCCCGGCCTTCATCGAGACGTTCGCTCCCCAGACCAGCGGCGCGAGAGCGAAATCGATGAAGAGGCCGAGCGCCCACAGGCCGGCAATGATGCCCGCCAGCGCCTGGAGGCGATAGACCTGCTCCTCGAGCACCTCATCGGGAAGGCTCGTCGTCCGGCCGCTGTCTCGTGCCGGCACCGGTGTCCGCGCCCGGCACACGATCCGTCTTAGTTTGTCGTCTGCCATGACTCTGCCCGCCCGGTACGCCGCGTCAATTCCTGGAGCTGTTCGAGCGACGGCCGGAGGCGCTCGCGAATCGCCGGTGGCAGCACCTCATCGAGATACTCCAGCGCCGTGCCGCGCAGTTTCTCGTCCTCGCCGTGCAGGCCGCGCAGGGCGACCTGGACCGGATCGGCAGGCAGCACGAGCGATAACAGCGTGAACACGTGCGCCAGGCCCTGGCTCATCCGCCCCTTGACGAACCCGTCCACCAGCGTCTGCCGGTCGGACTCGTCCACGCGGTCAAGGAGGCGGTGGCTGGCCCAGATCGACCGCCCCACGGCCACCTCCCGGAGTACTACAGAGTAGACGCGTTCGGGATCGATACGGATCCGTCCGTTTTTCTCCTTGATGGATGCCAGCGAGCGTCCGCACTGGAACCGGACCTCGAAGCGCTGGTCGTCGAGGCCCAGGAGCAGCCCGTCGGCGGCGCGCTGCGACACGCACACCGAAAAGACGCGCGCGAGACGGCGCCGCACCGCGAACGGCTGGTTCGGATCGAGGAGCGCGTCGAGCAGCTCGCCGACACGCTCTTCCGCCACCTTGCGCAGCGCGAAGATCGCCTCCTGCGACACCGGATCCCACGCGAGGAGCGGAATGATGTGCGGCACGAGCGTCGCGGGTACCCCGTCCTCGGTGCGGAGCACCGGCACGATCCGATCGCGATCGCGCGAGCGCAGCGCGAGGATTTCGTGAATCTCGGGATCGACGCCTGCCGGAATCGGCACCGGCACCTGACCCTGCATGGTCGAGGCCGGCCGATCCGTCGCGAAGCCGCCGCGCAGCGTACGCAGCATGACCGTTCGCGTGGTCAGATCTTCGATCTCCGACAGATCGACCTCCACGGCGCGATTCAACAGGCTGCGTTCGAGCGTCTGCACGTAGCCGCGATTCAGGCGGCTGGCGACGAGAATTGCCATCCCGGAGCACACGATCGTGATGAAGAGAATGATGTTGTAGTGCGCGGCCGGGGCGAGCAGCAGCACCATCTGCACCACGCCGCCGCCCAGCGCGTCCCCAAGGCGATCGACGCCCACGTCGATGAGTGACTTCGCGGCGCGCTTCTCCCCCACGGCGATCGGCGTGTAGAACAGCTCGTATCCCGATCGGTAGAGCGAGCCGCGAAATACCGACTCGCCGCCGCGCGCCGCCGTCACGCCTGCGAAGCCAGGCGCCAGCAGGCTGCCGATGCTCCCTGCGAACAGTGCGAAGGACGGCGTGCTGGCGCTCACGGCGAGCCCCAGCTTCTCGAGCGCCAGGCGGCTCGTCGAGGTCTGCAGCACGAAGGTCAGCAGGCTCGTGGCCGCGTAGTA
>DATDHP010000053.1:0-4408 GCA_036521515.1 Vicinamibacterales bacterium | reverse complement strand
CACTGACGTGCACGCATGGGCCGGCCAAAGCCGGTCCCCACGATCTTCTCGCGCCTGATATCCTTGTAAGTTAGCTCATGAGATGGCAGAAAGGGGCCCGGCTCGCCCTGGCGGTGTTTGGGATCGCCTTCGCGATGATCGTATATGCCGCCATCGGCGAGCGTGCGCCGGGGACGCCGCCAGCCGCCCCGGCCCGCATCGATCCCAAAGCCATTCTGGAGAGCGAAGGGGCCCAGGTCCAGCAGGAACGCGGGTCCGAGCGCGACTTCGACATCAAGTCCGAGCGCCAGCTCGCCTACGAGGACGGGTC
The DNA here is from genome assembly GCA_036521515.1 of Vicinamibacterales bacterium. GTDB lineage: Bacteria > Acidobacteriota > Vicinamibacteria > Vicinamibacterales > UBA2999 > Gp6-AA40. Next base: position 4,098 of record DATDHP010000053.1, on the reverse strand, counting down.
CACCAAGCTGGTCGGCGTCGAGATCAACGTGCGGGGCCGGCGCGGGCGTGACTTCATCCTGACTGGACGCGAGGCGCAGGCGGGCAAGGACCAGCAGGATCTCCAGCTGCTGGGCGCCGTGAAGCTCGCGGCCAGCGACGGTTTCGTCGTCACCGCCGAAAGCGCGTCGTTCAACCGGAGTGATGGCTTCATCCGGGCACCGGGGCCGATCGCCTTCGAGAAGGGACGCATGAGCGGATCCGGCGTCGGCATGTCCTACGACCAGGAAAAGGACGTGCTCACCTTGCTCGAGCAGGCGCACGTCAAGACGACGAACGAGAGCGGCAGCACGCAGATGGAATTCACCGCCGGTGCCGCGGTGGTCGATCGCCTCCAGGACTTCCTCACCCTCGACGGCAACGTCCACGCGCTCCGCGGCGAGCAGGCGTTCGACGCGGACCACGTCTCCGCGCGCCTCACCGCCAACGAGGAGGCGATCACGTTCATCGAGCTGCGTGGCAACTCGCGCGTCGCCGGCGGCAGCGGCTCCCTCGACGCCATGAGCGCGCGCGACATCGACCTCGATTACACCGACGATGGCCAGACGCTCGAACGAGTCCTGCTGACCGGAAGTGCCGCGCTGGCGATGACCGGGCAGGAGGGCGGCGGCGGACGCCGGATGACGGGCGAGACGCTCGATGTGATGCTGGCGCCCGACGGGGCGGTCACCCGCGCCACGGGTCGAGAGAACGTGCAACTCGATTTCCCGGCGGCCGACGGCGCCGCCGCGCGCACCGTGAAAGCACGGCTGCTCGACGGCGAGGGCGAGGCAGGCAAAGGCCTGACTGCGGCGCGTTTCACGGGCGACGTCGAATATCGCGAGGAAGGGCAGCGGGGTGCGGCGCCGCGCCTGGCGCGGTCGGACGTGCTGCGGGTGACCATCGACAACGACGTCATCGGCAGTGCCGTCTTCGACGGCCGTGTGACCTTCAGCGAGCAGGGGCTGCAGGCCTCGGGCGCCGGGGCTCTGTACGATCCGACCGAAGGTCGTCTGCGGATCTCGGGCGCCGACGCGGGCGGTCCGCCGCGCGTGGCCGATGAGCAGATCACCATCGAGGCGCAGAATAGCGTCGACGTGACGCTCGCGGGACGCGCCATGACTGCGGTGGGACTTGTCAAAACGTCGCTCCGGTCGGGTTCCGCACAGGGTGGAGGTGGCCGCGGCGCACCCGCGGCGAGCGGTCGCGCAGGAGGACCGGCGTCCCCAGCGTCGCGGCTTCCAGGTCTGCTCGAGAACGATCAGCCCGCCAACGTCAGCGCCGACGCGCTGGAGTACCAGGGAGGGGCCGGAAAGGCCGTGTACAAGGGCAACGCGTCGCTCTGGCAGGGCCAGACAGCGATCCGCGCCAACATCATTACGATCGACCAGGAGAGCGGCGACCTCATCGCCGTCGGCGCCGCCCGCTCGACGCTCGTGTTCGAGAATGGCACATCGATCGGCAGCGCGGCTGAGATCAGGTACGACGACGCGAAGAGGGTCATCAGTTATCTGAGCCAAATCCCCGCGGCGCCCGGCCGCGGAGGTGGGATTGCACCGATAGGCCCGTCCACGCCCGCACCGGCGGGCCCGTCTGCTGTTGCACCGGCTATCGCGCCTGCGCAGGCCCGGCTCGGTGGCCCGCAGGGCGATCTGCGTGCCGATCGGCTCGAGGTCATCCTTGCGCAGAATGGCAGTCGTGTGGACCGGCTCGAGGCCTACGGCAACGTCTACGCACGCGTGGACACGCGCGTCGCCACAGGCGGGCGCCTCACGTATCACGCCGAGGACGAGCGATACGTGCTCGTGGGCGCATCGCCCGTGCCGGTGAGGGTCGTCGATGGATGTCGCGAGACAATCGGCAAGACGTTGACCTTCTTCAAGACGGCCGATAGGATCATCGTGGACGGAAACGAGGAAATTCGCACGCAGACCAAGAGCGGCGGACCGTGCTCCGCGGTGCCCGCGCGCTGAATGTCGGTAGCAGTTCAGGAGAGACCAGCCACCGGGATCTCCACGCTTCGCACCCAGGCGCTCACGAAGTCGTACAGCGGCCGCACCGTCGTGCGGGGCGTGAGCCTGGACGTGGCGTCCGGCGAGGTGGTTGGTCTCCTCGGGCCCAACGGCGCGGGAAAGACGACGACGTTCTACATGACCGTGGGATTGACGGTGCCCGATTCGGGCCGCGTGATTCTCAACGGTGAGGACGTCACCGACGATCCGATGTACGTCCGCGCGCGAAAGGGCATCGGCTATCTGCCCCAGGAACCGTCGATTTTCCGCGGCCTGTCGGTGGAACAGAATATCCTGGCGATTCTCGAGACGCTCGACCTCGATGCCGCCGGGCGGCGCGAGCGCCTGCGTGAGCTGCTCGCGGAGCTGAACCTGACGCCGCTGGCCAAGGCACCGGCGTACACACTGTCGGGTGGCGAGCGGCGGCGCGCGGAAATCACGCGCGCATTGGTGATTTCACCGCGGTTCATCCTCCTCGATGAGCCGTTCGCCGGCATCGATCCGATCGCCGTCACGGATATTCAGAAGATCATCTTCCACTTGAAGGAGCGCGGGATCGGCGTGTTGATCACCGATCACAACGTGCGCGAGACGTTGCGCATCACGGACCGGGCATATATCGTGCACGATGGCGTAATCTTTCGAAGCGGCACGCCGGGCTCGTTGGCGGCTGATGAAGAAGTGCGCCGGATTTATCTGGGAGCCGACTTCCGGCTGGACTAAGATGACCTTTGGCAGACAACCACAGTAGACATGGCGATCTCGCAGAAACTGCACACAAAGCTCGTCCAGAAGCTGATTCTGACTCCATCGCTCCAGCAGGCCATCAAGCTTCTGCCGATGTCTACGCTCGAGCTCTCCGAGCTGCTCAACCAGGAGATGGTCGAGAACCCGATGCTCGAAGAAGTGCCCACGGAAGAGCTTCAGCCGGTCGAAGCGGCCCAGGAAAAACAGGAAGAAAAGAAACCGGAAGCCAAAGACACCTGGGACGACCAGGACTACGAGTACTTCTTCGGCGACTATCTCGACGACGGCTACCGGCCGCGCACGCCCACCGAGATCAAGGAGTTGCCGCCCATCGAGAACACGCTCTCCAGCGCGGCATCGCTTTCCGACCACTTGCTCTGGCAGCTCTCGATGCAAACCGACGACGCGTCGATTCGCGAGATCGGCGAAGCGATCATCGGCAACCTCGATGACGACGGTTATCTGGTCGCCACCGTCGAGGAGCTGGCCGCCATGGGGCCGTGGCCGACCGACGACGTGGAGCGCGCCCTGAAGGTGGTCCAGAGCTTCGACCCGATCGGCGTGGCCAGCCGCGATCTCCAGGAGTGCCTCTTGCTCCAGCTGCGCCACCTCGGGATGGCGGGCACACCGTCCGAACGGATCGTCACCGAGCACATGCGGCTCCTCCAGAACCACCAGGTGCCGGAGCTCGCGCGCAAGCTGGGGATGTCGATCGACGATCTCAAGCAGCACATCGAGCTGATCCGGCACCTCGATCCGAAGCCCGGCAGCCGCCTGAATCCGTCGCAATCCCAATACGTGATCCCCGACGTCTACATCGTCAAGGTCGAGGACCAGTACGTGGCGGTCCTCAACGAGGAAGGCCTGCCGCAGCTGCGGATCAGCCCGGTCTACCGCCGCCTGCTCGACAAGAGCGCCGTGGAGAACACGGACGAGACGCGCGCCTACGTGAAGGACAAGTTCCGCTCGGCGCTGTGGCTGATCAAGTCGGTGGAGCAGCGGCAGAAGACGATCCACAAGGTCGCCACCAGCATCATCAACTTCCAGCGCGATTTCCTCGACCACGGCATCGAGTACCTGCGGCCGCTGGTGCTTCGTGACGTGGCCAACGACATCGGGATGCACGAGTCCACCGTCAGCCGCGTGGTGACCAACAAGTACATGCACACGCCACAGGGCGTGTTCGAAATGAAGTACTTCTTCCACAGCGGCATCGCCAGCTCCTACGGCGAGGCCGTCTCGTCGGTCACGATCAAGCAGCGCATCCGGAAGATCATCGAGCAGGAAGATCCACGGAAGCCACTGAGCGACTCGAAGATCGT
>DATDHP010000052.1:0-2754 GCA_036521515.1 Vicinamibacterales bacterium | reverse complement strand
CACGCAGGTCCGCAGGCGACTCGTTCCGCTAACCCGCTGAATCTTCGACGTCCCGCTCGCAATCACGGAAACGCCGCGCTCGGCACGCGGAGTGCACTGGACGCAGCATGATGCGCGCGAAACGACTAATCGTGGCTGCGGCGCTGGTTGCGACGACACTGACCGCCCGCGCCGACGACAGGACCCTGTTGATCGAGTTGGAGCGAAGGTCGGCTGCGTTGCCGGAGAGCGTGAGCGCCTCGGGCTCGGTGGTGGTCGGCACCTTGGAGGAAGGCGGCGGGTTCTACTGGATGCCGACGACGGGGGTCATTTCCATCGGCGGCTCGACCGGAGCAGACGTGAGCCACGACGGCCGCACCATCGTTGGTTCCGCCGTCGATTCGCGTGGCATCCGGCAGGCAGCCATCTGGCTGCGGGTGGCGGAGTGGAGACTGCTCGGGTCGTTCGGCCCGAACGCCGCGCCCTGTGACAACTCTCTCGGTTCCGCGTCCGGGACCAGCCGCGATGGAAGAGTGGTGGTGGGCCTGGCGCAGAATGGCTGCACCTTCGCGCACGCGTTCCGGTGGGAAGAGTCGACAGGACTGGTCGATCTAGGCAGTAGCGTGGCCGGGCGCCCGAGTTTTGCCAGGAGCGTCTCGGCAGACGGCAGGGTCGTCGTCGGCTACCAGGATCGCGCCGATGGCTTCAGACAGGGCGCGCGCTGGACGGACGGCCGGCAGGAATTGTTTCAAGGACCGACCGGTCCGTCCGGCACCGCGCTGGCCGCAAACGCTGACGGCTCGATCATCGTGGGCAGAGTGTGCGTGCCCGCAGATCCACGGGATCCCAACGATCAGAGCGCGTGGGTGTGGACGACGCGCGACGGCCTGAGGTGTCTGCCTGCACCTCGCCGGCGCCCATCCCCCGGCCCGGCGATCCTCGTCGATGCCAACGCGGTGAGCCAGGACGGCCGGGTGATCGGCGGCGGACAGAACGTCGGGGGATCGAGGGATTCTGATGCCGTCATCTGGATCGACGGTGTTCCCAGCTATTTGAAGGACTACCTGCAGGCGAACGGCGTGCCCGACGCCTTTGCCACATGGATCAACACGGGAGCAGTCACCGGCATTTCACCGGATGGCCGCGTCCTGGTCGGCAGCGGCGCCGCTCTTGGTGGCTTTCGAGGGTATCTGGTGATTCTCGGAGAGAGGCCATGAGTCGCCTTGCAGGTATTGCGGCCGCCATCGCGCTGCTGGCTTCGTCGAGCCCGGCGTGGGCGCAGTCGTGGGAGGCGTCCGGACTGGCTGCCTACACACCGTCAGTCGGCCTGGATCGCCAGGCGCCGGAGCTCAGCGACCTCAGTGTCGGAGGCGGCTTCACATGGGGCCTGCAGGGGGCGCGCCTGTTCACGCCGCGGTGGGGCGCAGAGGCGTTGTGGATGCAGCAGGCATCGGGGTACGAAGTCGAAACCGAGGCTGGCGCGTCCAACCTCTTCACGATGACGGTTCGACAGCTGCATGGTGATGTCCTGTATCACTTCGGATCCGCGAACGCGCGCCTGCGACCCTTCGTCTTCGGCGGCCTCGGCGCCACGTTCTTCTCTGCGGACGATCTCGAATCGGAAACCAAGTTCTCGTTCGGGTTCGGCGGCGGAATCAAATACTTTCCCTGGAACGCGATCGGCGTGCGGGCGCACGTTCGATACAAGCCGACCATGCTGAACGACGAAGAATCAGGCGATTTCTGCGATCCGTTCGGCTTCTGCGGGGGCGCCCTGCATCAAATCGAAGTTGCGGCAGGCGGAGTCGTGCGCTTCTGAGCGTCCTCTCGTCCATGAGCAGGGGACGCTTCCCCCGCCCGCGCCCGCATTCGAGTGCGCGGGCGCGGGCTAAAGAATTCGGGCGCCGCGGCGGCGGCGGGCATCGGTTGTCGGCCCGTCCGTCTGGCCGCATCGAAACGGCGCTCGATGAGCGATCATCAAGAGCCGCCGCCGCAGCCCGCCCGGAAGATGCCACCGGGCGTGGGCCTTCTCAATCTGCGTTGCTTCCGAATTCGCATAGTCGGCCTGCGCACGCTCCCGTAGGTTGGCGGCGTGAGCCTGCAGCACCGCTTATTCGGCGACGGACCGGCGGCCCGGATGTGAAAGGAGTCGATCACACATGTCAGGCAGGCGGCGGGTCACGGTGGACGGAAACGAGGCGGCGGCATCGGTCGCATATCGCGCGAGCGAGACGATCGCCATTTACCCAATCACGCCGAGCAGTCCGATGGCCGAGCTCTGCGACGAGTGGTCGAGCCGGCACATCCCGAACCTGTGGGGAGTTGTGCCCGAGGTAGCCCAAATGCAGTCGGAAGGAGGCGCCGCCGGCGCCGTCCACGGCGCGCTGCAGGCAGGCTCGCTGGCGACGACGTTCACGGCGTCGCAGGGATTGCTGCTGATGATCCCCAACATGTACAAGATCGCGGGCGAGCTCACGCCTTTCACGATGCATGTGGCGGCGCGCACGCTCGCCACGCATGCGCTGTCGATCTTCGGCGATCACTCCGACGTCATGGCCTGCCGTCAGACCGGATTCGCGCTCCTGTGCTCGAACTCCGTCCAGGAAGCACACGACATGGCCGCGGTGGCGCACGCGGCGACGCTCGAGACCCGACTCCCCTTCCTGCATTTCTTCGACGGTTTCCGCACGTCTCATGAGGTCGCGAAGATCGAGGAACTGAGCGACGACGACCTGCGGGCGTTGATCGACGAATCGTCGATCTACGCGCATCGCC
>DATDHP010000051.1:0-8079 GCA_036521515.1 Vicinamibacterales bacterium | reverse complement strand
TCGGTTCGTGTTCAGGTTCAGGGTTCGGTTCTGGGTTCTAGGTTCTGGGTTCTGGGTTCTGGGTTCTGGGTTCTAGGGTTCAGGTTCAGGATTCAAGGTTCTCGGTTCGAGTTCTCTGTTCCCGAACCGCGAACCGAACCTGCAACGGTGAACCTGGAACCGAACCGTGAACCTTGAACACGAACCGAGAAGGCAGAAGCGAGAAGCGGGAACGACAGGTTCAGCAGGGTTCAGAGAACGGCGATCACGTCTATTTCCACGCGCACGTCGCGCGGAAGGCGCGACACCTGGACCGTGGCCCGCGCGGGCGGCGGATCCACGACGAACCGGCCGTAGACGCTGTTCATCGCGCCCAAGTCGTTCATGTCCGCCAGGAACACCGTCGTGCGCACGACGTGCTCGAAGCCTGCGCCCGCCGCCCGGAGCAGCGCGGCAATGTTGCGCATGACCTGTTCGGTCTGCGCCGAGATATCGCCGTCGACGAGCGCGCCTGTCGCAGGGTCGAGGGGAATCTGTCCTGAGAGGAAAAGAAGGTTGCCGGCCTGGATGGCCGGCGAGTAGGGGCCTATCGCGCCCGGCGCATCGGGCGCCGAGATCGCTTTCCTCACGTCACGCGGCCCTTGTCGCCTTGCCCGCCTTGACCACCTTGCCGCCGCGCAGGCACCGCGTGCAGACCCGGATCCGCTTGGCCGCGCCATTGATGAGGGCCCGGACCGTCTGCAGATTCGGGTCGAACCGGCGGGGGCTCACATTGTGGGCGTGCGAGATCTTCCGGCCCACCACCGGCCCCTTGCCGCAGACTTCACACCGCTTCGCCATGAATCTCCTCGATTACGCTTCAATGCTCAATGCGAAATGCGAAATGCTTAATGCCCAAAAGGAGCGGTCCCTCTTCGTTGGGCGTTGGGCGTTGTGCATTGGGCATCGCATTGGTGAACAACGAACCCCGAATTGTAACAGGTCAGGGCAGGATCAGCGAAGAGGCCTTCGGAGCGGCCGGGACCGTTTCAGCGCCCGGCGCGCCCTGGAGCAGACGGGCCATCAGGGCGAGGTACGCCGTGCCGGAGACTCCGGCCTTGCGCGACTCGCGCGCCCCCTGCTCGATCGACCGCAGAACAATCGCCGCCTCGCTGTCGGAGACCGTGGCGTCCTGCTGCCGCATCTCGGCGAGCATCGCTTTCAGCTCGTTGGCCAGCCGCTGGGCGACCGTCGACGTGGCCGCATGCTCGTAAATGACCCCGCGCGCCGAGGTTTCGAGCGTGGCCGCCATCGCCGCCGCCGCGTCGGCCACGTCATCGTCCACCAGTCGCGCGAATCCGTCTGGCGTGTGCCGCGCGATCAGCGTCTGAAACAAGAAAAACAACTGATACTGCCGCTCGGTCAGGTTGCGGATCGTCGGCAGGAGCATCGCCACGTCGCGTTCCTGCTGGCGCTTGACCACGGCCGCCGGATGCTCGCGCGCCGAAGCGAGGTACACGCACCCGGGCGGGCACGCAATCTCCGTCAAGCGCTTGGTGCCGCAACAAACCGGGCAGATCGTCTTGCCAAGCGCCGGGCACGCGCGCCGCGCTTTCCGCTGGCCGCATTCGGGACACGTCATAAAAGTCAGCTTCGCACAAGAGGACAGGGATTGTCGCGTTCCGTGATCGCCCTATAATCCCTGTCAAATCAGCACGTTTGGTGCGGAACGGGCTTTGCACCATGAGCTGCACTGGGGGGCCCATGGCCGAAGCGTCCTTCCGCAGCGAGTCGCCGATCGAGTATTTCCGTGATCTCGTGGAGTCGGCAATGCAGCACCAGCATCTGGCGGCCGGCGAGCTCACGTCGTTCTATCTGGTCAACCTGCTCGCGGGATTCGTCCGGGTCGATCGCTCCCCTTCCGCCGACGACGAACCGCTGGGCGTGCGGCTCGCCAAGGCGCTTCAGGCCGCCGGCATGCGACAGCGCGACGGCCTTCGCCAGGTCGGCGATCACTCGCTCTTCATCTCCGGGTTCTTTTCCGACAGCCTCAATCGCAGCCTGGTGGACGTGGACTATTACATACAGTTGGGCGAGCGCGCTTACGGATCGCTGGCACGACAGGGCGACGACACGCTGGGCGAGGTCTTCGATGAGCTCGCGGCCAGATTTACTGCCTTCGTGGATGTGCTCGGAGAAGTCAGCGCGCGGACCGCGCTCGGCTCGAACTCGGATCTGCTGCGGCTCTACGAAAAATGGCTCCGCACCAAGAGTCCCCGGAGCGGCAGCCTCCTGGTGTCACGCGGAATCGTTCCGAACGCCTCTGTCGGGAGCCGATTCATCCAGTGACCGCGTTGACACAGGCCCCGTTGATACGTTCATACACTCAGAGGGGGTAGAGGGAAATCGTGGCCAGCCACGAACAGATAGCCGAGGAGGCTCGGCGGGCGCAGAAAGTTCGACAGATTGTCGATATAGCGACAAACCTAATCATGCAATCCGGCATGACCCGCAGCGAGGCTGAAGGGCTGGTCGCGGCGGTCCGCGAGCGGATTCTGCTGCTCTTCCCTGACGGCGAGCAGACCTACGAAATTATTTATGCGCCTAGGTTTAGACGCCTGATAGACGAGTTCACCCGGCCGTCGCCCAACCGGAGCGGCGTCGTGTTGCCCTTTCCTCCTCCGCGTGGCTGAGGCCTCGATACCTCAACAGTGGCGCGGAAATTGTCCCCCGGATGGGACAGTGTCGGGCTAGAACCATTCGAGGAAACCGAGCGTCTAACGGTGCAGACGCCGGTACTACAGTTGCATAATCGCCGGCATCGCTGAAGAGGCGACGTGGAAGGAGCGGCAGTTACATCATGGCGACGACGACGAAGGTAGCGAAGGCAGCGGCAGGAAAGACGAACCGCTACAACGAGCTGAAGAAGATGCTCGAGGACCGCCGCCGCGAGTTGATGAACGCAGTTCAGGACAAGATGCGCGATGTGCGCTCGTCCGAGGGCAAGGACCGCGAGGTGCTCGACCAGGGTGAGAGCTCGGAGGTCGACATCCAGGAGGATATCGAGTTCGCCCTCATCCAGATGAAGTCGGAGACGCTCAACAAGATCGACGCGGCGTTGCGGCGGCTCGACGAGAACACCTACGGGAATTGCTTCGAATGCGGCGACGAGATTTCCGAGGCGCGGCTCCGAGCCCTGCCGTTCGCAGTCCGGTGCAAGGACTGCGAAGAGGCGCGGGAGACGGCCGAGCAGCGGGAGCGCATGATGGCGCGCCGCAGCAGCTCATCCGCCCTGTTCTTCGACATGTCCAATTAATCTCGCGCGGGCGCCCGCCCGCGCGTTACAATCCACCGGCTTTGCAGGGCGGCCGTCATGGCCGCCCTTTCCTTTTCTCAACATGAGCGATCGCGACGAGACCCTCGACCTCGAGGAGCTCGCGACCGGCGACCGTCCGTTGTCGCTGCCCGACGAGCTACCGATTCTCCCGTTGCGGGACACGGTGCTGTTCCCGAACTCCTTCATGCCGCTCGCCGTGGCGCGCGAGAGCTCAGTCCGCCTGATCGACGAGGCGATCTCGAGCGGCAAGCTGATTGGCGTCTTCACGCAGCGCGACGCGTCGGTCGAGGAGCCGCAGCAGGAAGACCTGTACCGCGTGGGAACCGCCAGCCACATCCACAAGATGTTCAAGCTGCCCGACGGCAGCCTCCGGCTCATCGTCCAGGGGCTGGCGCGGCTCACGCTCGACCAGGTGACGGAGACGCGTCCGTACCTCCGTGGGCGCATCAGCCCGGCGATCGAAGCGACCGGGGATCAGGATCGGCTCGAGATCGACGCGCTGCTCAGGAACATCAAGACGAACTTCCAGCAGGTCGTGTCGCTCTCGCCCCTGCTGTCCGACGACCTCCAGACGCTTGCCGCGAACATCGTCGAGCCGGGGCGCCTGGCCGACTTCATCGCGTCGAGCCTCAGCACGATCGCCACGGCGGTCAAGCAGGAGGTCCTCGAGACACTCGACGTGCGCGCGCGCATGGACAGCCTGAACCGCATCCTGATCAAGGAGCTCGAGGTCCTCGAGCTCGGCTCGAAAATCCAGTCGCAGGTCCAGTCGGAGGTCGGAAAGAACCAGCGCGAGTACTTCCTGCGCGAGCAGATGAAGGCGATCCAGAAGGAGCTCGGCGAGGGCGACGATCAGACCAGGGATGTCGAGGAGCTCACGCAGAAGATCGAAGCAGCGGGCATGCCCGAGGCCGTCAAGAAGGAAGCGATGCGCGAGCTGGATCGCCTCGCCAAGATGCCCGTCGCCGCCGCCGAATACACGGTGTCGCGGACCTATCTGGACTGGCTCGTGACGCTGCCGTGGCAGAAGCGCACCGACGAGGTCATCGACCTGCCGAAGACGAAGCACGTGCTCGATACGGATCACTCAGGGCTGGAGAAGGCCAAGGACCGCATCCTGGAGTACCTCGCCGTGCGCAAGCTCAACCCCGAGGTCAAGGGTCCGATCCTGTGCTTTGCCGGGCCGCCGGGCGTTGGCAAGACGTCGCTGGCGCGTTCGATCGCGCAGTCGCTGGGCCGCAAGTTCGTGCGGGTGTCGCTCGGCGGGATGCGCGACGAAGCCGAGATTCGCGGCCACCGCCGCACGTACATCGGCGCCCTGCCGGGGCAGGTCATCCAGGGCCTGCGGCGCGCCGAGTCGAAGAATCCCGTGTTCATCCTCGACGAGATCGACAAGCTCGGATCCGACTTCCGCGGCGACCCCGCGTCGGCGCTGCTCGAGGTGCTCGATCCGGAGCAGAACTCGACGTTCCGGGATCACTACCTTGACGTGCCGTTCGACCTGTCCGAGGTGCTCTTCATCACCACGGCCAACGTGCTCGATCCGGTACCGCCGGCGCTCCGCGACCGCATGGAGGTGCTCGAGCTCCCCGGTTACACCGAGGAGGAGAAGCTCGCCATCGCGCGCGACCACCTGGTGCAGAAACAGGTCAGGAACCACGGCCTGACGCCGGAGCAGCTCACCATCACCGACGATGCCCTGCGCGCGGTGATTCGTGGCTATACGCGCGAGGCTGGGGTTCGCAACCTGGAGCGGGAGATCGGCGCCCTCAACCGCAAGGCCGCGCGCCGCCGGGCCGAGGGTAACGAGGAGCCGCTCATCATCACTCCCGACGTCGTCGTCGAGATGCTGGGTGCGCCGACGTTCCTGGACGAGGAAGTCGAGGAGCGGACGAAGGAACCCGGCGTCGCCATCGGGCTGGCGTGGACACCGGCGGGGGGCGACGTGCTGTTCATCGAGGCGTCGAGGATGGCGGGGAACAACACGCTTACGCTGACCGGCCAGCTCGGCGACGTCATGAAGGAGTCGGCGAGAGCGGCGCTGTCGTGGTTCCGCGCGCATGCCGCGGCCTACGGCGCCGACCCCGACTTCTTCAAGAACGCGGAAATCCATCTTCACGTGCCGTCCGGCGCGATTCCCAAGGACGGACCGTCGGCGGGCGTGACGATCGCAACCGCGCTGGCCTCCGAGTTGACGCGCCGGCCCGTACGCGGCGACATCGCCATGACCGGGGAGATTACCCTTTCCGGCCGCGTGCTGCCGGTTGGCGGGATCAAGGAGAAGGTCCTGGCCGCGCGCCGCGTCGGCATCCGCGAGGTGATCCTCCCGCGGCAGAACGAGAAGAACGTCAAGGAGGATCTCAGCGAGGAGCTGCGGCGCGAGCTGACGATCCACTTCGTGCAGAGCGTCGACGAGGTGCTGCTGCTGGCGCTGACTCCGAGCGTGAATCCGGCGGCGGACAAGAAGAAGGATCGGAGGGTGCCCCCGCCCCTTCAATAGCCTGTCAACTCCCAACCTCCAACTCCCAACTCCCAAACGCCGCCGGGTTATTGGGAGTTGGAGATTGGGAGTTGGGAGCTGTCGTGCTCGTCACCTATTCGCCGACCTACCACTATCCATCGCTCGGGGACCACGTGTTCCCGATGATGAAGTACGAGGCGCTCTACAGGGCGCTCGTGGTGAGCGGCGGCTACGAGTTCGTCGAGCCGGCCCCCGCTGCCTGGGACGATCTTGCGCTGGTCCATACGGCCGAGTTCCTGCGCAAGGCACGCACGAGCAGTTTCTCGATGGCGGAGATCATCCGTCTCGAGCTGCCGTGGTCGGAGACGCTGCGCGAGCTGCTGCGTCTGATGGTCGGCGGGACGGCGACGGCAGCGCGACTGGTGCTGGACCCAGCCTCCGGCGGCGTCGTGGGGAACATAGGCGGCGGTTTCCACCATGCGTTTGCCGACCACGGCGAGGGATTCTGCCTGTTCAACGACGTCGCGCTGGCGATCCGGGTGCTCCAGCGTGACGGCCTGGTGACGCGCGCCGCGGTGATCGACTGCGACGCGCACCACGGCAACGGCACCGCCGCGTTCTTTCAGCGCGATCCCGGTGTCTTCACGTTTTCGATGCACGCCGAGGACAACTATCCGGCGGAGAAGCCTGCCGGCTCGCTGGACATCGGCCTGCGGTGGGGCGTGGAGGACGAGGAGTACCTGACCCTCCTGCAGGGCGCCCTGCCCACCGTGATCGCGGCACAGCCTGAGATTGCGTTCTATGTGGCTGGCGGGGACGTGTATCGGGGCGACCAGATTGGCGGGCTTGGTTTGAGCAAGGCGGGCGCGCGCGAACGCGATCGTCTCGTCCTGCAGGCGTGCCGCTCCGCCGGGGTGCCCGTCGTGATCGTCCTGGCCGGAGGCTATCCGCGGACGCTCGCCGATCTCGTGGACATCCATCGTGCGACGTTCGAGGAAGCGCGGGCTCTCGTCTCAATTCGCGATTCGTGATTCGGGATTCGGGATTCGGGATCACCACCCATTGAATCGTTCCCACCTCCCCGAAATATTTCCGTCGTCTCCGATCACCTGATACGCACTGTGTTGCGCGGCGGTGGCGCAGGCGTGGTTGGGGAGGATGCGCAACAGCGTTCCCACCGGCACGTCGAGCATGCGTGCGGGATCGCCGGAGCGGTGCGAAATGATGCCGTGCTCCTGATTGGCCCCGCTCATTGTGTAGTCGGCGTGGACGCGGCCATCCACATCGCAGACGATCCCGTAGCCCTGATCGACGGCTTGCGTGGATGTCCCACGGTCGCGCGACATGGCCATCCAGCCCGCGTCGACAATCGTCCAGCCTCTGTCGCGCTGGTGGCCGATCACGGTTGTCAGCACGGAGAGCGCGATGTCGTCGTGCGTGCACACGGCGAGCCCGGCCATCACGAGGTCAAAGAAGACGTACACGCCGGCGCGCACCTCGGTCACGCCGGCGAGGCTTTCAGCAAACGTGGCCGTGGGCGTCGAGCCGACGCTGACCACGAGCGACGGAAAGCCGGCGGCGCGCAGGCGCGCGGCGGCGCGCACCGCTCCGGCGCGCTCCTGTTCGGCAACAGCGCGGATCGCCTCCACGGATCTGCAGTTGTACGAGCTGCCGGCGTGCGTCATCACGCCCAGCAGGTTGACGTGCGGGTTGCGCAACGCCCCGGCAACACCAAGCAGGTCGTCGGACTCGGGCGGCAGGCCCGAGCGATGGCCGTCGCAATCGATCTCCAGCATCACGTCGAGCGTGGCCCCCGCCGCCGCGGCGGCGCAGACGAGGGCCCCCGCCGCGTCGCGGTTGTCGAGAATGACGGAGAGCCGAATGCCCTTCGCGCGGAGGGCCAGCACGTGTGGGAGCTTGTTCGGCGTGATGCCGACGGCGTACAGGATGTCCCTGACGCCATGGTCAGCGAAGTACTCGGCCTCACGCAGCGTGGAGACCGTCACCGGTCCACGCGGATCGTCCAGGATGCGGCGCGTCACCTCGATCGACTTGCTGGTCTTGACATGGGGGCGCAGCGTCACCCCGTGCCGCCGCATCCGCTCGCGCATGCGCGCGATGTTGCGCTCCATCCGGACCGGGTCGAGCAGGAGAGCGGGTGTTTCCAGTTGGGTCATCGCGGGCACGGGAGCTCCGTTCCTTCCGGCTAAAGCCGGAAGCCACAGCTGGTGGCTACGGGCTTCGGACTCGGGCTTCAGGCCTGTCGGGGACCGGAGCCCGGAGCCTGGAGCCCGAAGCCTGAATCGAGCAACGCCAGGCCTCC
>DATDHP010000050.1:0-8604 GCA_036521515.1 Vicinamibacterales bacterium | reverse complement strand
CGCTGGGAGAGGTACACAAGATGCAATTTAACCGGTGCCGGCTGGGCCGGCGCCAGCGGCGGGTTGGAGAGCCGCCGCACAGCGGGAGAACAAGCGCCGTGCGACAGGGTTGGTCGCAGGAAACACGCCCTCGGGCGTTTGTGCTCCCAAGTGCGAAGCGAGGAGGAGACGAATGAAACGCGTGACATCGATTGCGACCGCGTGTGTTGCCGCAGTCGTTCTGATGCTGGGGACGGGCGTCGGAGCGCAGGACTTCAACACGCAGGAGAAGACCTTCCTGACGTTCAGCAATTCGGTCGAGCTCCCTGGCATGACGCTCCCCGCGGGCACCTACACGTTCAGGCTCGCGGATACACAGAGCCGCAATGTCGTGCAGGTGCTCAGCCAGGACGAGAAAGAGATGAAGGGACAGTTCCTCTTCGTCCAGGCGGAGCGGCAGGAAGTCACCGGAGAAACCGTGATCACCTTCCGCGAGACGCGCGAGGGAACAGCGCCGGCGGTGCAGTACTGGTACTACCCGGGCGAGAAGATCGGGAAGGAGTTCATCTATCCGAAGGACCAGGCAATGAGGATCTCCGCTCGCACCGGCGCCACGGTGCAGTCCGAGGATGGTCCGATCAGCGCGAACTCGACCGCGAGCTCCACCGACGCGCAGGGCCAGCTGACGGAGTGGCAGCGCGAGCAGACCACGACGTCGCCGTCCAGCGCACAGGTGGCGGGCGCCACAGCACCACCGGTTGAGCCCGCGTCGGTTGCGGCCGCCGAGCCCGCGCCGGCGGTCGAGCCTGCGCCTGAACCAGTAGGCACCAGCGGCGTGCAGGATGCACGGCCGGAGTCTGTCGATGCGCGCGCCGAGCTGCCGCGCACGGCCAGCCCGCTCGCGCTGAGCGCCCTCATCGGTCTGCTCTCTCTGGCTGGGGCGATCGGCCTGCGCTCGTTCCGCGGCTAGCCGACGTGTCGCCAGGTGGCTGGTAAAATCGTGATTCGTGACTGGGCCGTTTGACGTCTCGTGATCCGCTCACGAATCATGAATCGCGAATGGGTGTATCCTCGAGGCGATGGGCCGTCCGCTGATGCGGGCGGCCCGTTCGTGTCTCACGTGAGGGAGCGATGACCCGCCCAGGTGCGTCGACGCTGTTGCTCGCCGCCGTGATGTGCGCGGCAGCGCCGCTCTTCGCCGGTCCCCAGGACCCAACCCGCGACCGTGAGCAGGTCTTCCGGGCGCATTCCGATCTCGTCGTGCTGCACGTCAACGTCTTCGACGGACGTTCGGACGCCGTGCCCGACCTTCCGCAGGAAGCCTTCTCCGTCACGGAGGACGGCAGGCCCCAGGCGATTTCCTTCTTCAACAGCGCCGACGTGCCGGTGTCGGTGGGCCTGGTGGTCGACAACAGCGGCAGCATGATCGCGCGCCAGAAGATGGTGATCGCCGGCGGTCTCGCTTTCACGACGGCGAGCCACCCCGAGGACGAGTTGTTCGCCGTCATCTTCAACGAGCACGTGCGCTTCGGCCTTCCGCCGACCGTCGCGTTCACGCAGAATCAGGTGCAGATGCAGGTAGCGCTCGGGCGCTTCCCGCCCGGAGGCAAGACCGCGCTGCACGACGCGGTCGTCGCCGCGATCGACCACCTGGAGAACGCGCAGCACGAGAAGCGCGTCCTCATCGTCCTCTCCGACGGCGAGGACAACGCGAGCCGGCTGTCCGCACGCGACATGCTCGACAAGGCGGCGCGGAGCAACGCCATCATTTACACGGTGTCGAATGCGATGGCCGGCCGGACCGGCGGCGACGGTGATGCACGGGTGGTGCGCAGGCTCGCCGCCGCTTCGGGGGGGATCGCCTATTTCCCGCGCACCGACGCGGAGGTGGTCACGTCCCTGGAAGAGATCGCCGGAAACATCCGCCGCGGCTATGCCATTGGCTACGTTCCTGGCAACAGCAACCATGATGGGGGGTTCCGGCGCGTGCAGGTGCGAGTGCGCGTGCCCGGCCGGCGGGACCTGACCGTCCGAGCGCGTGATGGCTACCTGGCGTCCGATCATCCCGGCGCCCGCTGACCACCGGGGACCGCTGCCACCGCATGCGTCGCGGCGCCGGCGGCAGCGCGGCCCGGTCTGGCTCGAGCGGCTCCTGCTCGTCGTCGCTGTCGCGTGTCTGGGGTACTACACGTACATTTCAGCCGAAACGTATCTTTACCAGCTGCATGAGAACCGGGAGCTCGATGCGATTCTCGCGAGCGCGCCGCCGCGAGCGCCCGCCGCCGTCGCCGCAGCGCGCACGCGGCCCCATCCGGCCCGCGGCGAGATGATCGGGCGCCTCGAGATTCCACGTCTCGACGTTTCCGTCGTCGTCCGTGCGGGAAGCGATGCCCGCACCCTCCAGCTTGCCGTGGGTCACATCCCGGGCACGGCACTGCCGGGCGACAGGGGGAACGTCGGCCTGGCAGGACATCGCGACACATTCTTCCGCCGCCTCGACGACATCAGACCCGGCGATGAAATCAGGGTGACGACACTGCGCGGCGTCTTCACGTACCGCGTCCAGCGAACGGTGGTCGTCCAGCCGCGTGATGTCTGGGTGCTCGATCCGGCCAACGTGCCAACGCTCACGCTCGTGACCTGTTACCCGTTTACGTATGTGGGGTCGGCGCCGCAGCGGTTCATCGTACGAGCGTCGCTTCAGCCCGGGCGGTTCACGAAAACGGGGTCTCCGACCTCGTCAGTTGACCGCTAAGCTTCGGCGAATGAACGAGTTAGTCTATAATCCGGAATTAAATCCGCAACTGCCCCGGTCGGGTGGTCGCGCTCGCGTAGATGATCATCGCGGTTTACAACCCGAAAGGTGGCGTCGGGAAGACGACCACCGCTGTAAATACCGCGGCGGTGCTGGCGGAGACCGGGCGATCGGTCCTCCTCGTCGATCTCGAAGCGGACATGAACTCCTCGATCTCGCTGGGCGTGAGGCCGACCGAGGTCACTCCGTCGATTGTCGACCTGCTCCTGCGAGAACGTCAACCTGCTGACGGCGTGCGCCGGATCCCCGGAATCGCGAACCTGCACCTCGTCACCGGCTCCCCCGCGCTGGCGCAGATGGATCAGGCGCTGCGCAACGTGCGGCAGCCGGAACGCCGGCTCGCTGACGTCATCCGTCCGCTGTCGCGCACGTTCGACGTCGTCGTCATCGATGCGCCGGCCGGTTTTTCGCTGCTGTCACTGAGCGTGCCGATCGTCGCCGAGCACCTGATCGTGCCGATTCGCGCCGAATACCTGTGCCTCGAATCGCTGGCGCAACTGCTTCGCTGGTATCGCGACCGCCGCGCGTTGCGCAAGGCGGCCGCCACGATCGCCGGCATCCTGCTGACCAAGGTGGATTACCGCCGGCAGGCCACGAGAGAGATCGTCGACATGATCCGCGTGCACAACCGGCGAGGTGTGTTCCAGACGGAAATCCCGGAGGATCCGCGCGCGGCTGAAGCGCCGTCGCACGGCATTCCGCTCGTGCGCTATTCGCGGTCGCGCGCGAGCGTCGCGTATCGAAGAGTTGTAAAGGAGCTCGAAAAACGGATTGCGCGCGCGTCGCGCTGACGCGCGGCCTTGCAACATCGCGGCTCGTACTCTATGATTGTCGCGTTTCCCGGACGCCTACAATTAATTACGTAACAATTGAAATGCATCCCGTCGGCCAGGGGCCGGCGCGAGGACACAAGGAATGGTGACACCCCGACCGATGGCCAAACCCAAGCGAATCGGGAAGAGCGGCGACGATATCTTCATTCCGCGCGTCGAGAGCAGCGACGCCGGCCAGCCGAAGAAACGCGGCCGGCGCCCGTCTCACACGGAGCACTGGACGAAAGTCACGGTGGTCCTGTTCGACCGCCAGATCGTCTTCCTCGATCGGCTCGGCGCCGACATCCGCGCCGCCAGCGGTGTGGCAATCAGCCGGGCGCACGTCATCCGCGCGCTCATCGACGCGCTCAGCGAGTCGGACCTCGACCTCACCGGCACCCGCTCCGAAGCAGACCTGAAGGCCATTCTCACCGCACGGCTGGGCCGGTACAGGGTGTAGCTCACGCGCTACACCGACGTCATCGGCGGCATCACCACCTTCTTCACGATGTCATACATCGTGGTGGTGAACCCGTCGATTCTCGCCACGCCCGGCACCGGCATGCCATTCTCCGGCGTGCTCACGGCCACGGTGCTCGTCGCCTTCGGCATGACGCTCCTGATGGGGCTCTACGCCAAGCTGCCGTTCGCGGTCGCGCCGGGCATGGGGCTGAACGCGTTCTTCGCCTATACGGTCATCCTCGGAGACGGCGTGCCATGGCAGATCGCGCTCGGCATCGTGTTCTGGGCGGGAGTGCTGTTCCTGCTCGTCTCGATCACGCCGCTGCGCGAGCGCATAGCCACGTCGATACCCGCCGGATTGCGTCTCTCCGCCGCAGGAGGGATCGGCCTGCTGCTGACGTTCATCGGGTTGCGCAACGCGGGCCTCGTCGAAGGCGACCCGGTGACGCTCGTCCGTCTCGGCACGCTCGACTACCGCGCGGTCTTCCTCGTGCTCGGCCTGGTCGTGGCCACGATATTGATGCGACGCGAGAACCCGCTCGCGTTCCTCGCCGCCATCTTTGCGGTCACGGCGCTGGCCTGGGCGCTGGGCTTTGCGGAACGGCCGAAGCAGATCGTGGGAGCGCCCGACTTCAGATCGGTGTTCCTCCAGCTCGATATCGCTGGCGCGCTCCAACTGGCGCTCCTGCCGGCGACGATCGCGATCATGTTCACCGACCTGTTCGACTCGCTATCTACGTTCATCGGTGTGGCGAAGGCGGCCGGGCTCACCGATTCCGGCGGTCAACCGATCAACCTGCGGCGCGGCCTGATCGTCGATTCGTGCGCGACGCTCGGGGCCGGCGTCGCAGGAACGTCGCCGGGGACCGCGTACGTCGAGAGCATCGCGGGCATCCGGATGGGCGGGCGCACGGGGATGACGTCGGTCGTCACCGCCCTCTGTTTCCTGCCGTGTTTCTTCATCGCGCCGCTCGCGGCCGCGGTTCCGGCGTATGCGACGGCGCCGGTCCTGGTCCTGGTCGGCGTGGCCATGTTCCAGGCTGTCGCGGGGCTCGAGTTCGCGAATATCGAGGACTCGCTGCCGGCGTTCGTGACGCTCATCCTGATCCCCCTGACGTTCTCGATCACGCAGGGGATCCTGTGGGGGTTCATCCTCCACGCGCTGCTCTACACCGTGGCCGGCCGCGCACGGCAGGTGCCCCCGATCCTGTGGGCCCTGGCGACTATTTCCGTCGGGCTGCTCCTGCTGGAGAGCCGGACGTGAATCGATGACGCGCGAGCACTCGACCGGCGCGCCAGTCGCCGCGGGCGATTGGACCGGGGTTGTCGTGACGGAACGAGCTGAACACGAGCCCCGCCACGCCGGGTAGCGCGCCAAGCGCGCGCTCTTCGTCCGGCAACCGCCCGGACCACTGCCGTGCCACGTAAAGGCGTGTCGCGTGTCCGGCGAGGACCGGGGCATAGGTGTCTCGAACGTGCTCCGCGATCGGCGGCAGACCGCTCCCATCCAGGTAGTTCTGCAAGTACCCCGTGCCCCGATGCATCGGCCAGAGGTGATGCCACATCGAGGGACACTGCGACGAGTTCTGGCCGATGACGAGGTGATCGACCAGATCGTGTCGCACCCAGTCTCGCCAGTGCAGCGTCCCGTTGCCGAGGGGCGGGCCGAGCACGTCACCACGCGCGATGCCGATCGCCAGCCGTCGCCGGTCCCTGGACAGCGCGTGGCGCAACTCGACCAGCAGCGAGCTCAGGTACTCGCCCAGGAGGTCGCGCCACGCCTGGATACCCTCGCCGTCACACGGCACGTCCGTTCCATGGAGGGCTCGGAAGTCGGCCCGGGCCGGCTCGTTGAACCCGAAGTCGTCGGCGTGATCGGGAGGGCGGGACTGCGACCGGAGACACACGAAGAGCCCGTCGAATTGCGTGGACGAGATGAGCGTCAGCCACCGCTCGACGAAGGCGCGACGTGCCTCGGGATAGGCCAGCGAGACCACACCCCACTGGCGGCGGCTGCCTGCGCGGTCCACCACGACCCATTCGGGATGCGAACGCGTCAGCTCGCTTTGCCACGCAACGTGCTGGCCGTGCATCGCGTTGTGATAGCTCACGGCGCGCACCTTCGGCCGCGCCAGCGGCCAACCGTCATCGAAGAGGCTCACGTACAGCCATGCCTGCAGGCCGGAGTCGCGCGCCAGTTGCGGCACGGTCCCGAAGTCGTCCCAGGTCAGAGCTCGTGCGGCTGACTTGGATGTATGCCGGTACCCGCGGGCGGCCGAGAAGTGGCCGGGGATCCGCGCGCGGATGGCACGCCAGTGAAATGCGGATGCACCAAGCTCTTCACGCCACACGCGCATCCTGCGAGCCACCTTCCCGGGCGTGTCCAGCCGGCCATCCCCTTCCCCGAACGACAGATGATCAGTCCACGACACGCTGACGACGTTGTGCATAGAACGACCGCACGACCCGAACGAGTCATTCCGGCCGGGCGTGTTCGCGTCCCGGCATGATGACAACCTGCTCCGGCTGGTGCTCGGAGCGCGTGCACTGCTCGCCGCGGCTCAGGATCCTGCCCACGACTCTTCCCAGGAAGTCACGGTATGTGGACACAACGCACCCGCAGGGGAGGGTCTTCTGCTCGTTCTGGCTCACGCCGGCATTCTACCCGTCAATTGTCGGTGCAAGCCTGATCCTTGTCGGTGCAAGCCTCGTTCGATTGTCGGTGCGATCGTACTTCCTGTCGGTGCGATCCGGAGCGCACCGACGCGCTGCAGGGTTGCACCGACGTCGAAGTGGGCTCGCACCGACAAAGCGCAGCCTGATTGCACCGACTCGCGAAAGCGGGCTTGCACCGACATCGAGGCGGTTTTGACCGACGGAGCGGCAGTAAACTTGGGCCGTGACGGAGAGCGATCCCACCGTCTTGTGGCGGATGACGCGGGGACGCAACACCGCCCATGCCACGATCATCCCGGGCGAGACGCAGACTACTGTCACCTGGTTCTTCGACGGCGTCATGGACCGGGTCGAGAATTACAATTCGGTCGGGCTGGCGCTCGCGCGCGCCGAAGACATCAAGGGGGTCCTGCTGCGGGACGGCTGGACCGAGGCGTAATCCAACTCCGTTATCATTTGAAAAGATGACCACAGCCGTCCGCCTCCACAAGACCGTCGGGGTCAGGGTCGGGAACCTCATGATCGGCGGCGGCGCCCCCATCGTCGTCCAGTCGATGACGATGACCGACACCGCGGATGCGGAGGCCACCGCCAGGCAGTGCATCGAGCTGGCCGAAGCGGGGGCCGAGCTCGTGCGCGTGACCGTGAACCTTCCCGAGGCCGCGGCGGCGGTTCCAGAAATCAAACGGCGCATACGCGACGCCGGATGCATGGCGCCGCTCATCGGCGACTTTCATTACAACGGCCACCTGCTGCTGACGCGTCATCCAGCCTGCGCCCTGGCGCTGGACAAGTACCGGATCAATCCGGGCAACGTCGGGACCGGCCGTCGCCGCGACGAGCAGTTCGCCACGATCTGCAAGGTCGCCATCGATCACAACAAGCCGGTGCGCATCGGCGTCAATGGCGGCTCGCTCAACCAGGAGCTCGTCGTGGCGAAGATGCAGGAGAACAGCGACCGTGGTCTCGGGCGGACATCCGAGGAGATCCTGAACGAGTGCATGGTGATCTCCGCGGTGGACTCGACCGAGCTGGCCCTCGAGACGGGCCTTCGCAAGGATCAAATCGTCATCTCGTGCAAGGTCTCCCGCCCGCGTGACCTCATCGCCATCTATCGCGACCTCGCACGCAAGACCGAGCAGCCGTTGCACCTCGGCCTCACCGAGGCCGGGATGGGGACCAAGGGTCTGGTGTGGTCTTCGGCGGCAATGGGCGTTCTGCTCAGCGAAGGCATCGGCGACACGATTCGCGTGTCGCTGACGCCGCGCCCGGGCGGCGACCGGCGCGACGAGGTCAATGCCGCGTGCGAGCTGCTCCAGTCACTCGGCCTGCGCTCGTTCGCCCCAAGCGTCACAGCGTGCCCCGGCTGCGGCCGCACGACCAGCTCGACGTTCCAGGAGCTCGCCGAGCGTACACAGGACTACATCCGGTCGCAGATGCCGGACTGGAAGAAAAAGTACGAAGGGGTCGAGACGCTCACGCTTGCCGTCATGGGCTGCGTGGTCAACGGCCCCGGCGAGTCCAGGGCTGCCGACATCGGCATCAGCCTGCCAGGCACCGGCGAAGCACCACACTGCCCCGTCTACATCGACGGCGAGCACTTCACGACGCTGCGGGGGACCTACGAGGAACTCGCCGAGGGCTTCCGCTCCCTCGTCGACAATTACGTCGCGACGAGATATTCGAAGCGAAGTTAGCTACGCCGCCTTTTTTTTGCGGCTGTCCTTGATGGTTCGCTGCTGCAGAACCGCGAGGGCCGCGGCTTCGTCGGGGCGGAGCTTCGAGAGGAACCGGCGGCCGTTGGCGCGGCGCCGCATGACGTCGGCCAGCCAGCCGTCCATGTACGCCTCGACGACGCCC
>DATDHP010000049.1:0-2942 GCA_036521515.1 Vicinamibacterales bacterium | reverse complement strand
ATGGACTCAGTGCTGGACTTCGCTGTCGGCCGGCTGTCCGACGAACCCATGCCCGTCCGGGGCGATGGTGAGCGGTGGCGGCTCGTAGTCGATCAGGTACTTGAACTCGCGGCGGAAGTCCTGCAGCGACACGCCTGCGGTCGCCGCAAACTTGGCCAGCTCGTGTGGGTCGTCGAAATCATCCCGGCGCAAGCGGATCATGTAGCGGCGCGCGATGGCGTAGCGCGTGGACCGAATATCCACGAGGCGTACCCGGGTGCGCCCGGTCCGCGGGTCGAGCATGTCGCGGAACGGAATCGCCACGAAGTGTCCGGAGTGCAGCGAGATCATCGCCGCGTTTCCGCCAGACAGCAGGTACTTCGCCGCGCAGTAGCCCAGATCTCGCGTGTACTCCATGTCGTACGGGATCGGATCGGCGCACCGCAGCTCGTAGCCGATGTTCTTGGCGGCGATGGTCGTCTTGATGCCGAACTGCCGGAGGCGTGAGCCGACGCGGGTCTTGAGGATATCGCCGATGTTGACTTCGTCGATTCGCGGGTGACCGTGGGCGTCACGCTCGACGTCGTCGAGCTGTGCGAGATCCGACGGATCGACGTCGAGCACGAGGCCTTCGGCGATGACCGCCACGCCGTCGCGCCGGGCGTAGCTCAGCCGCTTGATGATGGCGCCGACTAGGATATCTACCAGCGTCTCGATGCGAACCTGCTGTCCGGCGAACTCCTCCGGGATAAGCGTCAACGTCGCCCCGGCCGCCTTGCCGATCCCGAGCGCCAGATGCCCCGCCTTGCGGCCCATCGCCACGACGAAGTACCAGCGCGACGTCGTCTTGGCATCAACCATGAGGTTTTTGACGATCTCGACGCCATAGTGGCGCGCCGTCTGGTAGCCGAACGTGTCCACGTACGGCGGAAGGTCGAGGTCGTTGTCGATGGTTTTGGGGACATGGACCACGCGGATGCGTCCCGCCGAGCACTCCTCGAGCTTCATCGCCGAGAACGCCGTGTCGTCCCCGCCGATGGTGATGAGCTGTGACACGTTCAGACGCAGCAGGGAAATCACCGTCGTCTCGAGGTCGCGGCCATCGATCGTGGGATTGGCGCGCGAGATGCCAATGTGCGAGCCGCCGCGGAAGTGAATGCGGCTCACTCCCTCGATGGTGAGCGGGGCCACGTGTTCGATGTCGCCGTGCATCAGCCACTCGAACCCGTCGCGGATACCGATGACCTCGACGCCCTCGAGCTGCGCGCGGATAGTGGCCGCGCTGATGACGCTGTTAATGCCGGGTGCCGGCCCGCCCCCGACAAGGATGCCGAGATTCTTATGCAGGCTCACGAACGTGCCCCCCCCGCTAATCACCGCATAATACTCCGCTACCCGTGCTCGTCGGTTCGCGCGGTGCCCTCATCCGCGACGAGCTTCCTCGCGGGTCCGCCATCGACGGGGGACCGCCGCAGCGCCGCGCCCGCTGCGGATTTATCTCGGTGGGGCACGGGATTTTTCGCCCTTCCATGAGTGCGCGCCTCGCCATCCGGGCAACACGCCATTTCGCGCCGTGTCTCCTCCGCGGCACTGTGTTTGCTGGATCGGTCGCTGCAAGTGCGGTTCTTGAGAGAGGAGGCGGGTATGGCGATTCCGAGCCTCATCGAGAGGTTCTTGACGGAGGCTGGATTCGGATATTCGACACGTCGTCATTGCACGGCCCCGACCGCTCTCATCGGGGCGGCCGCGACGCACGTGCCGGCACGCGAGTGGGCCAAGGCGGTGGTCTTCGTCGCCGACCGCACGCCGATCTTGGCGGTCGTGCCGGCCACCTGTCGGGTGGATCCGGAACGCCTGCGGGCATTGGCTGGCGCGCGTCAACTCCGCCGGGCGCGGGAAGCGGAGATCGCGGCGCTTTACCCAGAGTCGGAATGCGGGGCGATGCCCCCGCTCGGCCCGCTGTACGGACATCGCGTGTTCCTCGACCAGCAACTCGCGCGTGAGGACCACGTCTGGTTCAACGCCGGCACGCATACCGACGCGATTCGCATGGACTTCCACGACTTCGCGGAAGCGATCCATCCGATCGTCGGACGCATCGCCGCCCAGTCCTGACGGGGGCGGTCAGAACCACGGCGACACGGCGTCGTCTGCCTCAGGCAGTGCTCGATGCCGATTTTAGTCGGGCGATCGTCGCCAGCAGATGCAGAACAAGGACGGCCAGGTCGCGCACGCCACAATCCTGGCAAGCGCGCGACATCGACGAAATGCCCACGAATCTGGCGATTCGCCATGGACAGGCCGGAGATCATCCAGCCAGCGATTCGATCCTGTTGTGGGACAGTGCGCGGAGCGTCAGGGAGTGTGGCGACGTGATAATTGTCCTAGTCCTGCGTGATCCAACTGAGCGCCGCGGCGGGATCAACGGACAGCGGTGCGTTCGGGTATCCGTCTGGATCGCGAGTCACGACCGCGTCAGATTGTGATTCGAAGGGGCAAAGGCCAGAAGGATCGGCCGACCGTCCTGTTTGGGCGGATCGTGTTGCCGTTCGCGCTCGACCGCAGTCGCGACGACCCTAGAAATGCAGGAACGCCCAGTTCGGATCGAGACCGAAGCGGACCTGGCCGACCGCTTCCATGCGGCTCTCGGACACGAACGCG
This sequence comes from Vicinamibacterales bacterium, assembly GCA_036521515.1. Classification (GTDB taxonomy): domain Bacteria; phylum Acidobacteriota; class Vicinamibacteria; order Vicinamibacterales; family UBA2999; genus Gp6-AA40. Next base: position 302 of record DATDHP010000049.1, on the reverse strand, counting down.
TGCTGGGTAATGACGTGGACGTCGCGAAAATGGCGCTGGAATGCCTGGTCGTTCCGAATACCGGCCGTACCGGCGAGCGAGTGAATCAGGTCGACGGCCTCGGCCGCCGCGATCGGTACGTGGCTCGACGCGAGCTGCAGGCGGGCCTTGCCGGCCAGATCGAGGGACCGCCCGTCCAGGGCGCCTTGCCAGGCGGCGTCGAAGGCCTCGTGCAGATAGGCTCGTGCGGATTCGACCTTCGCGACCGCCGTGGCGAAGCGAAGCTGCACGATCGAGCGGTCCTTCAGCATCGTGGTCGTATA
>DATDHP010000048.1:0-11558 GCA_036521515.1 Vicinamibacterales bacterium | reverse complement strand
GCCACGCCGCTGGAGAGCCCGCCCCCGGGCCCGTGCTGACGCGATCCTGATTGACCCCTCGTGCAATCGAAAGCGCTCTGGCGTTAGGATGAGCTGGCTGTCGGCCGTCCACAGTCAATGGGGGCTTCCTGTAAGTGGGTCACGATCAGACGTTTCGGATCGTTCTCATCGTCGGCTCGCTCCTCGTGTTCCCCATCGCGATCTACTACCGCCTCAAGTCCCAGGCGACGCGTGAACCGCTCGATCGCTGGCAGGAGGGACGCTTCATCCTGTTCACGCTGAGGCCCATCGGCATCGCCTCGATGCTGGGACTCATCGCCTACATGGTGGATCCATCGCTGATGGCCTGGTCGTCGATGGACCTGCCGGTGTGGCTGCGATGGACGGGTGCCGGCGTCGGCGCGCTTGGCGGCGGCCTGATCGTCTGGACGTTCCGAAGCCTCGGACCCAACCTGACGGACACGGTTGTCACACGACGACACCACACGCTTGTCACGCGCGGACCTTACCGGTGGGTGCGCCACCCGTTCTACGACGCCGTCGCGCTGAGCGTGGTCGCGAACGCGCTGACCGCGGCAAACTGGTTCCTGTTGTTGACTGGCGGCGTTGCGTTCGTGTTGATGGTCGTGCGAACACGAATCGAGGAGGAAAAGCTGATCGCGCGGTTCGGGGACGCATACCGAACGTACGCCGGGCGCACCGGGCGCTTCCTGCCGCGGATTTTCCACGCGGCGCCGCAGCGCGTCTCATGAGCGGCCGGCGACGCGCCGTGCTAGGATCCCGACGCTCGCTCGTCAGACGGAGGCTCTCATGAAGGCAGGCACAGCTCGCGTCGTCCTGGCTGCCCTTGCGGTAGTCAGCGGCATCACGGTCCTCGGACAGGGCGACCGGGTTTCCGCACGGCAGCTGGTGACCGGACGGTCGAAGGTGGCCACCAAGTACGGCATCGTGGCGGCGAGCCACCCGCTCGCGGCGCGCGCGGGAGTCCAGATACTCGAGCGCGGCGGCAACGCGGTCGATGCCGCCATCGCCACCAACGCGGTCATGGCGCTGGTCGAACCGCACTACGACGGCATCGGCGGCGATCTCTTCGCGATCGTGTACGAGGCGAAGACCGGAAAGCTGCACGGCCTCAATGCCGGCGGCTGGGCGCCGATGGGACTGACCCCGGAGCTGCTGAGAGCGCGCGGCATGATGCGGATGCCTGGAAGCGGGATTCACACGGTCACGGTCCCTGGCGCCGTGGCCGGGTGGGACGCGATGCGCAGGCGTCTCGGCACGCGCCCGATGTCGGAGCTGCTGGCGCCGGCCATCTTCTACGCGGAAAACGGTTTCCCGGTCACCGACGTGATCGCCGAGGCGTGGGCCGATCTGGTCCCGAAGCTCTCGGCCGATCCGAACGCGGCGAAGACCTTTCTGCCGAACGGGCGCGCGCCCGTCTCGGGAGAGATCTTCACCAATCGGGACCTTGCCGGCTCCCTTCGCCTGATCGCAGCGAGAGGCCCCGCGGGGTTCTACGAAGGCAAGACGGCCGAAGCGATCCTCGCGGTCTCGCGCGAAAAGGGCGGGACGCTGACGGCGGCCGATCTGAAGGAGTACGAGCCCGAGTGGGTGGACCCGATCTCCACGACCTACCGCGGGTGGACGGTGTACGAGCTGCCGCCGAACACGCAAGGCATCGCCGCGCTCATGATGCTGAACCTGATGGAGACGCATCCGCTCGGTGAGTACGGATTCCACAGCGCCAGGGCGCTGCACGTGATGATCGAGGCAAAGAAGCTCGCTTACGCGGACATGCTGCGCTACGTCGCGGATCAGCGGTTTTTCAAGACGCCGGTTCTGCCGATGCTGAGCAAGACGCACGCGGCCGCCCGCGCCAAGCTCATCGATCCGGCGCGCGCGGCGTGCAGCGTGGAGCCGTCGACGCTCGACGGCCTCACCACCGGGACAGGCGGCGACACGATCTACCTTTCGGTCATCGACAAGGACGGCAACATCGTCTCGCTGATCCAGAGCCTCTATGCGTCGTTCGGCAGCGGGATCGTGGCGCCCGGGACTGGCATCATGCTTCATAACAGGGGCGCGCTCTTTACGCTCGAGCCGGGGCATCCGAACGTGCTGGCTCCGCGCAAGCGGCCGCTCCACACGATCATTCCCGCCTTCATGGAGAAGGGCGACGTGAAGATCGGCTTCGGCATCATGGGCGGCTTCAACCAGGCCCAGGCCCACGCCCAGTTCGTCGCCGCGATTGCCGACTACGGGCTCGACGTGCAGCAGGCGCTCGAAATGGGACGTTTCACGAAAGGCTCGTTCAGCGGCTGCGACGTGAGGATCGAGGAGCTCGTGCCCTCGTTGGTGCGGCGAGACCTTTCTGAGCTTGGCCACGAGGTCATCAGTGTTCCTAGAAGGACGGGCGTGTTCGGTTATGGCCAGGCCGTCATGAGCGACGGCAAGGGGGTGCATTTCGGCGGGTCGGAACCGCGGCACGACGGTGCCGCCATACCGGAAGCGCCGCCCGTGTTCGCGCGACCGTAGCACGCTGCACCACGTACCACGCTCACACCCTGTTAGAGCGAAAACGTGGCAAAGCGACCCAGGCTGCCGAAGACGGACGTCCAGATGCAGCGGTGGTGCGCCCAGCTCGAGAGCGAGATCTCCGAGTGGCCCGACGTCAGCAGCCGTCCCATGTTCGGCATGCTGGCGTTCTACCGCGCCAGGCACATCTTCGCCGCGCTACCGCGAACGCGTGCGGCCGAGACGCCGTTCTCGCTTCTCATCAAACTGCCTGAAGGAACGCCGCCAGGGCGTTCCGCTAGACCTGAAGGAACGCCGCTGAGGCGTTCCGGCAGACAGGAGGTGCGTGGAGACGAGCGATTGTCGCGTGGCGGCCCTGGCGCGAGCTGGGTCACGTTTTCCATGGAGTCGGCAACGGACATCGCTGAGGCGCTGCGCTGGCTGGGGCGCGCGTACGAGAGAGCAGGAGGGCGATGATCACGGGCCGCAGCCTGCTGGACCGGATTGACGCCGGCACGGCGCCCACGATCGTCGATGTCCGATCGCGTCGGGAGTTCACGCGCGGTCACGTCCCGGGCGCGCGTCATATTCCGTTCTGGTCGTTAGCGGTCCGTGTGTCGGAGCTCTCCCGCAGCCATCCCGTCGTGCTGTATTGCGGCCACGGGCCACGGGCGTACTTCGCGGGTGCCGTGCTTCGACTGTCAGGGTTTCGAGAGGTCTCCTATCTCGAAGGTCACATGCGGCAGTGGCGCCTGGAAGGGCTTCGAGAAGAATCCTACGGCTGAGCTGTTCGATCGCCCTCCCTGTGACGTTGAACGTGACAGAGGGCGACATGAGCACACACGCAATTTTCCAGGAAATACAGGCCAATCGCGATCTCATGACGGGCGTCCTGCTCACCGAGATCGAGACGCTGGTTGCGCCGCTGCGCCGCCTGGACGTGAACACCCGTGCGTCGATCGTGGCGCTCGTGGGCCTCGCGGAGCTGGCGACCGCCAGTGAGCCGGCACTTGCGGGCACGGACTCGGCGATTGCGCCGGAGCTCCATCGCGGCCTGATGGCGCTGCATGGCGACGGCGCCCAACTGCTTGCGGGTTTGAGAACGTTCCACCCGGTCGGCCATCCAGCGGTGGGCGGCAGCCCTCTGGAGGGGTTGATGGACCTCCTGCGCTGCCTTGGCCTGCCGGCGCCCGTTCCGTACGAGCGACCCCGCAGCCCGCGCCCCGTGTGCCAGCAGGCCGCGGCGTAGGTCAAGTCCCTAATTCCCAACTCCCAAGTCCCAATTCCCAACTCCCAACCGTCGACGGCCAACGCTCGCGCCGCCTGCGTGACGTCCTCCTGAAAAATGGTTTACGATTCCGCCGCGCACTTACTGCGCCGGAGGATTTATGACACATGCCAGGATCGCGGGCGCCATCGCGATAGTCATGCTCCTGAACGTTCCTGGCTCTGGCTGGGCGCAGTCCGCGCCATCACCGGTGCGGGGCGCTGACTCGCTGCCGCAGACCATACCGATCTTCCCGCTCGACGACATCTTCGTCTTCCCGAACATCCTGCTGCCTCTGAACATCTTCGAGCCGCGCTATCGGGAGATGGTGGCCGACGCGCTCAAGGGCGACCGCGTCATCGGGATGGTTCAATTGCGGCCGGGGTACGAGGCGAACTACGAGGGAAGGCCGCCGGTCTTTGCCATCGGGTGCGCGGGGGTGATCACGCAGGTCGATCAGCTGCCGGACGGACGTTACACCATCCTGCTGCGGGGACTGGTGAAGTTTCGCATCCTCAGCGAAGATCAGAGCCGGTCGTATCGGCTGGCGCGGGTAGAGGCCATGCCCGAGGATCCCGACGATCGGGAGAGGGCTGCGCTCGGCAAGCAACGCGAGCGGCTGATCGCGCTGCTCCCTTCAGGTGCGGAACCGCCTCCACGAGAGTTCTCGGACGAAGACGTCATCAACGCGCTTGCGCAGTACGTGAAGATCGACGCGCTTCAGCGGCAGGAACTTCTCGAGCTGAAGGGTCCGCTCCTGCGCTCGGAGGCGCTTATCCAGCTCCTGGAGAAGAAGTGACTCCGGCCACCTTCGCCATCCGCCCTGCGGCCAGGCCACGAAGCGCCGTTCGGGCCGCCGCGCTTCTGGGACTGCTCGTCGTGACGGTCTCCGCCCAGCAGCCGGGAAGACCGGTGCTGTATGCGGCGGTCGGGGCCGAGCTGATTCGGTTCGACGTCGACGTCGAGCGCGCGACGCTCACGAAGCGCGCGTCGATGACCCTGCACGCGAACGTGCAGGAAGCGGCGCTGCATCCCTCCGGCAACTACGTCTACATTGGAACGAGCAACGGCGGAGCGAGCTACGCAGCGGCAAGCGGGGGTCCGGCACCCCGCGGCAGCGATCACCGGTTGCTGGCGTTCCGCATCGATCGAGCGACCGGAGCGCTCGATCCGCACGGCGCCGCGGCGCCACTGCCGTCCCGGCCCATTCACCTCACCACCGACGTCGCGGGCACGCACGTGCTGAGCGCGTTCCCCGACCCGAGCGGCGTGACGGTCCATCGTCTTCGAGCCGATGGCACTGTCGGTGAGGAGGTGAAGCCCGCGTCCCCGCTGGATGCAGGTATCTACGGCCACCAGATTCGCGTGACGCCGTCGAACCGTACCGTCATTCTCGTGACACGCGGCAACAACCCGACGAGCACGCGCGCCGAAGAGCCCGGGGCGCTCAAGATACTCGACTACAAGGACGGCGTGCTGAGGAGCCGCGCCACGATCGCGCCAAACGGTGGCTATGGCTTCCAGTCGCGTCACCTCGACTTTCACCCGGCACGTCCGTGGTTGTTCCTGACCCTCGAGCGCCAGAACAAGCTCCAGATGTACCGGATCTCGGGCGAGACGATCGGGCCCGAGGCCGCGTTCACGAAGGAGACGCTGGCCGATCCGCGCAACGTACGCCCGGGGCAAACGACCAGCTCGATTCACGTGCATCCAAACGGACGGTTCGTCTACCTGGGCAATCGCGGGGCGACGACCACCGAAGTCCAAGGTAGGCCCGTCTGGGCGGGCGGCGAGAACAGTATCGCGGTCTTCGCGATCGACCAGAGCACCGGTGAACCGACATTGATTCAGAACGCCGACACGCACGGCTTCCAGCCGCGGACGTTCGCGATCGACGCCGGCGGGCGTGTGCTCGTGGTCGCCAACCAGACCTCGATGCCGGTTCGAGACGGCGAGCGGGTGAAGATGGTGCCGGCTGGTCTGACGATCTTCCGGATACGCGAGAACGGGACGCTCGAGTTCTCCCGGGCCTACCCGATAGAGGTCTCGACGGGACGCAGCCTGTTCTGGATGGGTATGGCCTCAGTAGAATAAACGCCTGAAGATGTGTTCTTTCGACACGAATCTGTCGCAGCGCGTTTCTTCTACTAGATCGGCGGGCCCTTCGGCCCGCCGCTAGCGCGGATGCGCGTGGGTCTTTGGTGGCGGCGCAGCCGCGCTGTGCACTGAGGCGAGGAGGAAACATGGCGCGACCGACATTCCGTGGCGTGCATTGGAACGCCTGGGCAGCGACCCTTGGGCTCTGCGTGGCGGCAACGATTGTCGGCGCCAGTGCTGTTCGAACGCAAGAGGCGCCACGCTCGTCGCGGACGGTGACGCAGGCCGACTATGAGCGCTGGAAGAAAGAACTCTCCAACTGGGGACGCTGGGGAAAGGACGATCAGCGGGGGGCGCTCAACCTGATCACGCCGGCGAAGCAACGGCAAGCGGCCGCGCTCGTGAAAGAGGGCGTGTCGGTCTCGCTGGCGCACGACGTGGATACTGAAAAGGCCGTCGACAACGCCCAGCCGTACGTGCACGAGATGGTGGCCATCGGCGCGGACCGCTTCGAGGTCCAGTTCCATGGGGTGGCGCACACGCATCTCGACTCGCTGGCGCACATCAACGAGAACGGCGTGTTTTACAACGGGTACAAACCGGACGCGGACGCGGTCATGAAGTCCGGCCACGCGAGAAACTCCATTCACAACGTGAAGACGGGGATCTTCACGCGCGGCGTCCTGATCGATATCCCGCGCCTCAAGGGCGTGCCGTACCTGGAGCCGGGCACGCCGATCTACCCCGAGGACATCGAAGCGTTCGAAAAGATGGCGGGTGTGAAGGTCGGGCCCGGGGATGCGTTGTTCATCCGCACCGGCCGGTGGGCGCGCCGGGCCGTGACGGGACCGTTCGACATCAGTCGCACCGGCCGGCGCGCCGGACCGAGCGCCTCCCTCATCCCGTGGCTCAGGCAGCGCGACGTCGCCTTGCTTGGGAGCGATGTGCCGCCAAGCCTGGCGCCGTCGGACCTGCCGGGCAACACCGGCGCCGTCCACGACTTCGCCCTCGTCTACCTGGGCGTGCACCTGTTCGACAATTGCGACCTCGAGTCGCTGGCCGAGGCGGCCGCCGCGCGGAAGCGGTGGGAGTTCCTGTTGACGGCCGCTCCGCTGCCGATCAAGGTCGGCACCGGTTCGCCCCTCAACCCGATTGCAACTTTTTGAGGCCGGGTGTCGATCTCCCCCTTTCCCGACGACTATCCGGTGTATGGCTGCGGGCGTCATTCACCCACGGGCCACGGAGGCACGGAGACACGGAGGCTTGGACATTTCGGGATATGGGTACTTGCCATTTTCAAATCTGAAATCCCGAAGATCCGAAGATGGCCCACCTCCGTGCCTCCGTGTCTCCGTGGCCCGGCTCACGTGAACGGTGCTGCGGCCTCTGATTCCGGAGGGAGAGCGATGAAGTATCTGTGCCTGATCTACGACGAGGAAAAGAAGCTGGAAGCGATGCCCAAGAGCGAGTCGGACGCCTTCATGGGCGAGTACTTCGCCTTCACCGAGGGTATCCGGACGAGCGGCCACTACCTCGGTGGCGAGGCGCTCAAGCCCGTGCAGACCGCGACGACCGTCCGCATCCGCAACGGGAAGATGTCCACCACCGATGGGCCGTTTGCCGAGACCAAGGAGCAGCTGGGCGGTTTTTACCTGATCAACGCGCGCGATCTGAACGACGCCATCCAGGTCGCCTCGAAGATCCCCTCGGCGCGCCTTGGCAGCGTCGAAGTCCGGCCCGTGATGGAGTTCGACCAGCAGTAGCGAAGCTCCGCCTAATCGGACGGGAGGACCGGCGGATCTTTGCTACTAGTTGCACGGCCGCCCCGGCGGCCGTGCCTAAGACAGCTCCTAAGGCGAACCATTGAAGAACTTGCTTCATCTCTCACAACTCAGGCCTTAGGAGATGTCTGTGAGACGCAGCCTGTCATCGTTCACCGCGGCGCTCGCGGCGGTCCTCGGGCTCATCGCGTGCGGCACGACCGCACGAAGCGTTGAGCAGGCGCCGTCGGTCAGGCTGTATGTGCTCGATGGCGGCACGCTCGAGTCCGATCCGGCGCGCTACCGGTTGAAGAACGAGGAAGTCGCTGCGACCCAGCTGTCGATCGCCGCCTTCCTCGTCGTGCATCCACGCGGAACGCTGATGTGGGACGCGGGTGCCATTCCCGATGATTCCTGGACGCCCACCGGCGCGCCGGTGCCACGCCGGTTCTTCCTGTCGAACGCGCAGGAGCGGCGCGTCGCGATTCGCACGCCATTGAAGACGCAGCTCGCGGCAGCGGGATACGCCGCGCGGGACATCACGTACTTCGCGGTGTCGCACTATCACTGGGACCACGTCGCCAACGCCAACGACTTTGCCGGCGCCACGTGGCTCGTGCGGCCGGCCGAGCGCGACGGGATGTTCCCGCAGAAGCCCGCCGATCCGCCGCAGCCCTCGAACTACGCGGCGTTGCAGAACAGCAAGACTGTTCTCATCACGACCGACGACCACGACGTATTTGGCGATGGCGCCGTGGTGATCAAGCAGGCGCCGGGGCACACACCCGGTCACCAGGTTCTCTACGTGAAGCTCGCCAGGACCGGCGGTGTCGTGCTGTCCGGCGACCTCTATCACTATCCCGAGGAGCGCACGCTGAGTCGCCTGCCGGTGACCGAGTTCAACCAGGAGCAGACGCGGCGGTCGAGGGAGGCTCTCGATACCTTCCTCGCACAGTCGGGTGCGCGACTCTGGATTCAGCACGATCTCCTGGCGCACGCGAAACTGAAGAAGGCGCCGGAGTATTACGACTGACGTCCTTCCGGGCCGTGTTCTTCCGGCTGAAGCCGGAAGCCACAGTCAGTGAATATCTGTGGCTTCCGGCCTAAGCCGGAAGATTGCATTCTTCCGCCAAAGGCGGAAGCCACATTTCGCAGAGTCAGCGCTATCGTCGCCGACCTTCGGTTGCCAGCTCCACGTAACCGTCGCTGATCGTGTCGTCGGGGCTCGTCCCGAACAGCGCCAGCAGCTCCATGATGGCCCTGGCCTTGTGCTGCGCGTCGCGGCGCGACCAGGTGCGTGATTTCACCTCGATGAAGTAGCCGTCGCTTGCCGGGTCGGTCAACCTGTCCAGGTGGACGTAGACCTCGACGCCCCGATACGCGACGAGCCATCTGCGGCGCTCTTTCTCGACGACGTGCTCCGCGGTGGGGCGGAAGTACTCGCGATAGAACCGGGGCGACTGCGCGGCGGGGGCGAGATACCGCGAGTGGAAGAGCAGGACCGCGCCGAACGTGTCCTTCCGCGTGCGGCCGGTCAGCGTGAGACGCGCCCGGCCCCCGGTGATCGCTCCGGCGTTGTCAAGGAATTCGTCCTCGCGGTATCGGAGCCTCCCCTGTTCCGGATCGTCGAACGACCAGTACGTGTCGTACTGGTGATAGCGGCTCGCGCGGATGACGGTGACCTCGTCGCTGTCGATGACCGAGAGCACCGGCTCGACGGAGGGTACGCGGGCCTTGACCTGCACCTCGAAGCTCTCCTGCTCCACGGCGCCGCCGATGGCAATCAGCTTCTGCAGGACGCTGCCCTCGCGGCTCGCGAGGAATGCGTCGATGCGGGCCGCCTGATCTGCCGCGCGCGCCCGCAGCTCGTTTTCGTTCAGCGTGAGCAGCGCGCGGTCGCGCATGAGCCACCGGCCGTTGCACATCACGTCCACCACGTCCGTCGACCTGGCGGCGTATACGAGGCGCGCGTACACGGCGTTCGGATCGCGGTGGAAAGCGGGGACGTTGTGCACGCCGGACAGGTCGACGACGATCAGGTCGGCGCGCTTGCCGGGCTCGAGCGACCCGGTGAGATGGTCCATGTGCAGCGCGCCAGCGCCGATCCGCGTGGCCATGGCCAGCGCCTCGCGCGCCGGCAGCGCCGTCGGATCGCCTCCGCTCCCTTTCGCCAGCAGTGCGGCGAGGCGCATTTCCTCGAACATGTCGAGGTCGTTATTGGACGCCGGCCCGTCGGTGCCGATGCCGACGGCGATGCCGAGCTCGCGCATGCGCGCGACCGGCGCAATCCCCGCTGCCAGTTTCAGGTTGCTCGCTGGATTGTGAGCGACACCGGCGCCGGCGGCCTTGAGCGCCCGCATCTCGCCGTCATCCACGTGCACGCAGTGGGCGGCCAGCACCTTGGCGCCGAAGAGACCCTGCTTCTTCACGACCGGGATGACCGGCGCGCCGTAGAGCTGCCGCGAGCTCTCGACCTCCTGCACGGTTTCCGAGAGGTGCGTATGCAGCGGCACGTCGAACTCCGCCGCCAGCTCCGCGCACGCGCGCAGGATGTCGGGTGTGCAGGTGTAAGGTGCGTGCGGCGCCGGGGCGGGCACGATGAGCGGGTGGCCGCGCCAGCGCGCGATGAAGTCCCGCGCCCGGGCGAGTGCGTCTTCGTAGCTGACCGCGTCGGGCGCCGGGAAACGAAGCACCGTCTGCCCGCACAGCGCGCGCATGCCCGCGTCGGCCGCCGCCGTGGCGACGCTCTCCTCGAAGTAATACATGTCGGCGAAGCAGGTGACGCCCGACCGGATCATCTCGGCGCATCCCAGCCTGGTGCCGAGATCGACGAATTCCGGCCTGACGAACTCGCGCTCGACCGGCATCATGTAGCCCATGAGCCAGACGTCGAGCCGGAGATCATCGGCGAGCCCGCGGAGGAGCGTCATCGGAACGTGGGTGTGCGCGTTCACGAGGCCGGGCATCACGACGCGGCGGCGACAGTCGATCGTCTCTTTCGCCTCGTAGGTCTTCGCTTCGTCGCCAACCGCCGCAATCGTGTCGCCGGTAATGGCGACGCTGCCTTGCTCGTGGCGCGTGAACTGCGCGTCCATCGTCAGGACGGTGGCGTTGGTGAGCAGCAGATCGCACGAAGGCATGGATCGAGAGTACCTGATCTTCCGCCTGAAGGCGGAAGCCACAGGAACAGAGTACTTGTGCGGAAGCCACAGGAACAGAGTACTCGTGGCTTCCGGCTTCAGCCGGAAGAACTCCAGATGTGGCTTCCGGCTTCAGCCGGAAGTTACGCACTCAGCCGCGCGAGCGTATCAGCAAGCACCGCAGCGCCGTCCGCGAGCGCCTCGGGGGACGCGTACTCGTCCGGCCGGTGACTGACGCCGCCGCGGCAGGGGATGAAGATCATGCCGGTCGCCGCCAGTCGCGACATGAACAGCGAATCGTGGTACGCGCGGCTGATCATTCGCTCGTGGCGCAGGCCGCGTGCGTGGCACGCCGCTGCGATCGCATCGATGACCTCCGGCGCGCAGGTGGCCGGCGGGTCCGCGTTCAGCGGCTCGATGCGCGCCGTGACGCGCCGGCGGGCCGCGATCCCGTCGCAGGCAGCCTGAATGCCCGCCAGCACGCCATCGCGGCGTCCGAGATCGATGTCGCGCACGTCGATCTCGATGCGCGCCCGGCTCGGCACGCTGTTCACGGCGCCAGGAAACACGTCGCAGACGCCCACGGTCCCGACCGTGTCCGGCGATCCGGTTCCGCGAGCGGCTGATTCAACGGCCAGCGCGATCTCGGCCGCCGCGAGAAACGCGTCTCGACGGTCCGGCATGAGCACGGCGCCGGCATGTCCCCCTTCACCGTCGACGATGATGCGAAGGCTTGCCGGCGCGGCAATCGCCATCACGACACCGATGGCCGCCTGATCT
>DATDHP010000047.1:0-2861 GCA_036521515.1 Vicinamibacterales bacterium | reverse complement strand
TATCGGAGGGGTGTTCGACGACGATTTGGTGTTCAAGGCACTCGCGGATCCCACACGACGTTTCCTTCTCGACCTCCTCTTCACACGTGACGGCCGCACGCTGTCGGAGCTCGAGTCGGAGCTGGCAATGACACGGTTCGGTGTCATGAAGCACCTGCGCGTGCTCGAACGTTCGGGCGTCGTCGTGACGCGCAGGGCGGGCAGAGAGAAGCTGCATTTCCTCAACCCGGTGCCGATCCGGATGATTCACGACCGCTGGATCGACAAGTACACGGAGCGGCGCGTGTCGGCGCTGTTGGAGCTCAAGACGGAATTGGAGGCAAAAGCATGGCGACAGAGTCGAAAACCGGCGTAGCGACAACGCAAGTCTACGAGGTCTACATCAAAGCCTCGCCACGGGCGATCTGGGACGCCATCACGTCGCCGGAATGGACGGTGAAGTACGGCTACCAGGGCGCCGTCGAGTACGAGCTGCGTCCGGGCGGCGCGTACCGGGCGCTGGCTACTCCCGAGATGCAGGCGATGGGCGTGCCGGACGTCGTCATCGACGGCCTGGTCGAGGAAGCCGACCCGCCGAGAAAGCTGGTGCACACCTATCGTTTCCTGTTCAGCGAAGCCATGAAGGCCGAGGGCTTCACGCGCGTCACGTGGGAAATCGAGACGGTTGCAGCGGGCTTCTCGAGGCTCACCGTGATCCACGAGCTCGAGGGCGCGCCGATCATGGCCGGCATGGTGGCCAGCAGGTTCTCCGAGCAGGGCACGGGTGGCTGGGCCTGGATTCTCAGCGACATGAAGTCGCTGCTCGAGACCGGGAGCTCGATGTAAACCGGAGCTCGACGGAATGGGATACAGGTCCCATTTGGCTTGCCGCATCCGCGCTGTGCACGTCTTCAGCGCGGATCGCTGACGAGGCGCTCGAGTACCGCACGGCCGCGCGGCGAGAGGCGGTAGCCGACCTCGAGGCTCTCGGTGAGGCCGAGCTCCTTCAGCTGCCGGACGCGACGCTTGAACGGCGGCACGGCGGCGTCTACCTGCGGCGCGAGCACGCGCGAGACGATGGCGGGCTGGTCGGCGACGAGCTGCAGGTAGCGTGTCGTCCAGGGCGTCGGGCACGCGGCGTCGATCCTGGCCAGCCTCGCGACGATAGCCTCGAGCTCGGCGCGCTCCGGCAGGCGTTCCCGGAGGGCGATGCGCGGATCGTCGCCGGCGAGACGGAGCTCGATGCGCAGGACCGTGCCCTCGCCGGCGATGGACGTCCGCAGCTCGTCGGGTGACATGCCCGTGCGGCGTACGTCTTCCGTGGTGATGTCGCCTTCGTCGACGACGGTGACGCGATCGAGGCAGAGCACGCCGACAGGCGAGCGGAGTGAAGAGCCGTCGGCTGGCGGCGCCCGCCGCCAACGCCTGAAGGCGAGCGTCACACGGCCCTCGGCGATGCCCTGCAGGATGTCGCGGCGGAACAGCATCCGACCCTCTCGCCGTCGCTAGGACCAGGCCGTTGCCGGGCGCGCCTGCAGCTCCCCGTCGACGTAGAGGTCGACGCGCTCATTGAAGAAGCTCAAGAGGCCCCGGATCTTGGGGCACTCGTCGATGGGATCCGGATAGCTCCAGACGATATTCTGGGCCACCCGCCCGCCAACTCTCAGGTTCCAGTACGAAGCGAGGCCCTTGTACGGGCAACGGGTCTTCAAACCGGTCGGCTCGAGAAGCTCCATGCGCACGTCTTCACGCGGAATGTAGTAGCGCGTCGGCAGCGCCGTTTCGAACAGCAGACGCGGCCGCCGGCTCTCGGCCACGACCACGCCATCGATCACCACGCGCACGTGACGCGAGCTTGGCAGGACGTCGACACGTGTGTGGGGATCGCGCGCGTGAACGAAGACCTCCTCTTCCTCTTCGTACCAGCCATCCATCTTGCCCCAGGCGAATGAGACATACCCCGAGAGCGGCGCCAGGGCCGGAGGCGGCCGATGAACGATCCACGCTGCGTTCGGCGCGACGCGGCCGCCAATCTGCACCGACCGCCAGCTGACCGCGTCGTCCGCGCCCGCGTCGGCGCCTGTGACCAGCGCGTCCATTCGCACGTCTTCCTGCGGGAAGTAGTAGCTGGGCAGCTGCTCACGGCCGTACTGTCTGAGCAGCAAGGCGCGTCGGGTGTCGGCAATCACCTGGCCCGCGAACCGCACGCGGACCCAGCGCGCGGTCGGCTCCACCCCCGGTCTCAGATCAGCGGGTTGCTCCTCGTCAATTGACGCGAACGGCGATTTCACCATGACGCGAGTCTGACATGGACCCCGCTATGGGGTCGAGGGCACCTCGATCAGCCCGAATCCCTCTTTGCGCGCGGCGACGGCCAGGCGGTCATCGAGCGTGACCACTTCGAGTGATGACGGCCGGCGTTCTGCGGCGATAAAAGCGGCGGCGAGCTGAAGCGCGCGGGCCCGCCCCCCACGCAACGGCAGGAATTGCCTCCCCTTGGCTTCACATGTGGTCCACATGTGCGCATGCTGGGCACATGTCGCAGGTCGCGCGCTTCGTGTCGTCTATCTTGTTATCGGGCGATTCGGCCATGGCGATCTCCGGTTCCACTACAACAACGCATCGAATCCTGGCGGGAAACGGCCGCGCGCGTGCTGATCTGCGCGCGCCATTCCGATCGCATGTGGATCGGTCGCGGCTCGATTGACGGCAATCGCTTGCGCCCAACCGGGATCACGGGCGCGCTCGTACCACGGCTTCTCCGCGATGCCTGGAATGTGGGCAATGCCGCGTTCCGGGAGCAGCGGGATCTCGCCCTGCTCCGCAAAACGGCGGTACTCGCACGATCGATCGACGGCAGCTTGTGCGCGATCGAGCGCTTC
>DATDHP010000046.1:0-3175 GCA_036521515.1 Vicinamibacterales bacterium | reverse complement strand
GACTACGGCAAGGTCACGCAGGCGATTCGTGATTCGTGATTGGTGATTCGTGATTCGCGATTTCGCGGCCGGCGAAGCCTGGCAATCACGAATCACGAATCACGAATGTCAGGCCGCCGCAGGCTCGCCGAAGGCGAGCCGGACGCGGAATTCGCGCCGGAGCAACAGCAGGACCAGGAACAGTTGCAGCAGCACGGTCCCCACGGACAGGTACCAGACCCACCGCAATGAGAACCCCGGTGCCTGCGCCAGCCACAGCATCGGGATTGACACCGCGACGATGCGTGCGAACGAGGCGATCAGCGAGGGCATCGTATTGCCCATCGCCTGGAACATGCTCGAGCTCACGAAGACGATCCCCGACGCCGCGAACGACCACGACACGATGTGGAGGTATTCCTCGCCGACGGCGATGACGGCAGGATCGGACGAAAACGCGGCGACCATGGCGGCGCCGGCCAGGTGCATGGCGGCCGCGACCACGAGCATGCCCGTCGCGGCCATGCCGGCGGCATGGTAGAAAGTGGCGCGCACGCGGTCGCCCTGCCGCGCGCCGAAATTCTGTCCCGCCACCGGCGCCACCGCGAAGCCGAGCGCAACGACCGGCATGAAGAAGGCCTGGATGATCCGCAGGCCGATGCCGAAGCCGGCCTGCGCCGCCGCGCCGAACGGGCGGCTCACGGCGTAGACGATGACCAGGTAGGCCGCCAGCAGCGCGAACTCAGCGCCAGCCGGCAGGCCGATCTTCAGCAGCTCCTTCCACAGCCCGAGGCGCGGCGCCCACTGCGAGGCGTGGAACTTGAGGTAGGCGTCGGGCGGGGCAAAGTAGACGGCGAGCCAGACCACCCCGACAGCCACCGCAATGAACGTCGCGATGGCGGCCCCGGCGACGCCCAGCGGCCGGCCGGTGCCCCAGCCGAAGATCAGCGGCGGGGCGAGCACGATGTTGAGAATGACGGTGGCCGTCTGCACCACCATGCCGGGCTTGAAGTTGCCAGTGCCGCGGAGCGCCGCGCCCATCGCGACCAAGCCAAACTGCAACGCCATTGCGGGGATGAACCAGAGCAGGTAAGCCGCGGCCAGCCTCGCCGTCTCGGCGTCTGCGCTCAGACGCCGCGCGTAGGGGGTGCGCAACGCCATGGCGCCGGCGAAGAACAGCAACCCCACCGCCAGGGAGAGCACCTGCGACTGGTTGAACACGAGGCGCGCCCGGTCGCGATCCTTCCGCCCGACCGCGTGCGCGACCAGCGTCGTCGTACCAACGCCGAGCATCTGCGTCGCCGCGAGGACAACGAACATCAGGTTGCCGCTCACGGCGACGGCGGCGACCGCGTCAGTACCCAGGCGTCCGACCCAATACAGGTCGATCAAGACATAGAGCGTCTGAAAGACCATGCTGACGAGCATGAAGCTGGTCGTCTTCACGAGGTGGCGAGACAGCGAGCCGGTCGTCAAGTCCTGCATGGCGGATGAATTCTGCAACACTCCTCAGTTCCTCTCAACGTCATCCCGCCCTGACTCTAACCACGAGGAGACACAAACGACACGAATATCGCGTATCGGTCATTCGACACACACGCCCACGTCGTCTGTTCGTGACCGTCGTGGTTCGTGGGCGCCATGAGGCATCGGGAGTTCTGCTAACATCTTCCCCTTCCCGTCGAAATCCATGGCCGAAACTGCCGTCGCCGCAGCGGAGCGCACGCTCCCGCACAATCTCGAAGCCGAACGGTCCGTGCTCGGGGCCATTCTGGTGCACAACGATGCCTTCAACCTCGCCGTGCAGGTGATCACGCCGGCCGACTTCTACCGCGACGCCCACCGCCGCATCTTCGACAAGATGATCGCGCTCAACGAGCGCAACGAGGCGATCGACTTCGTCACGCTGAAGGAGGAGCTGTCGCGCGCGGGTGAGGTGGACGAAGTCGGCGGGCCCGCGTACATCGCGTCGCTGGCCGACGGCGTGCCGCGCGCGACCAACGTCGAGTACTACGCACGCATCGTCAAGGAGAAGGCGACGCTGCGGAATCTCATCTACGCGGCGAACAAGATCGTCACCAACGCGTACGAGGCGGATCAGGAAGCCGACCTGATCCTCGACGAAGCCGAGAGCGCCATCTTCGCCGTGGCGGAAGACCGTCTGAAGGCGGGCTTCGTGCCGATGCGCGACCTGGTCAAGGAAAGCTTCCCGAAGATCGAGCAGCTGTTCGAGCAGAAGCGGCTGGTCACGGGAGTGCCGACCGGGTTCGCCGATCTCGACGAGATCACGCGCGGTCTCCAGCGCGGCGACCTCATCATCGTCGCGGCGCGGCCGTCGATGGGCAAGACCAGCCTCGTCCTCAACATCTCGCAGTTCGTCGCCAGCCAGCGGGACCTGACGGTGGGGTTCTTCAGCCTCGAGATGTCGAAGGAGGCGCTCTTCCTCAGGCTCCTGACCTCGGAAGCGCAGATTGACAGCCGTCGCCTGATGAGCGGCGCCATCGGGCAGAGGGACTACGGCCGCATCTCGCATGCGCTGGAGACGCTCAGCGCGATGAGGCTCTACATCGACGACACGGCCACCATCGGCGTGCTGGAGATGCGCGCGAAGGCCCGGCGGCTCCAGGCGGAGCACGGGCTCAGCCTGCTGGTGGTCGACTACATCCAGTTGATGAGCGGCCGCGGGCGGTTCGAGAACCGCACGCTGGAGCTGGCGTCGATTTCCCGCTCGCTCAAGGGACTGGCGAAGGAGCTGAACGTGCCGCTCGTCGTGCTGTCGCAGCTCTCGCGCGCGCCGGAGTCACGGTCGGATCATCGGCCCCAGCTCTCCGATCTCCGTGAGTCGGGCGCGCTGGAACAGGACGCAGATGTCGTGGCGATGATCTACCGCGACGACGTGTACAACAAGGACCCGAACAGTCCCGACGCGGGCACGGCCGAGCTGATCATCGCGAAGCAGCGTAACGGCCCGACCGGCATCGTCCGCCTCGCGTTCCTGCGCGAGCAGACGCGCTTCGCGAGCCTCGCCCTGGGCGCGTAAGTGGTCCGCAGCACGGTCGCGCACGTCGACCTCGGCGCGTTGCAGTCCAACTTCCGCGCGATCCAGCAGTTCCTTTCCGCGGGGGCTGAAGCCCCCGCAGGAGAACCGAAGCCCGCAGCCCGAAGCCCGGGGTCCCCAACGCGGCAGCCGCGTTGG